>NZ_JBXVPZ010000711.1:0-3397 GCF_057961495.1 Streptomyces sp. P5F9
GGGCGACCCCGATCCGTACCTCTGTGAACGCGAAGGTGGTGGATGCGGTCGACGCTGCCGCTATGTCGCAGGCCGCCAACAGGCCTACGCCGCCCGCCCTTACGTGGCCTGTCACTCTCGCCGCCACCGGCTTGGGGAGTTCGATGATCTGGCGGAGTACGGCCACCAGGGCGTCCGGGGGTGGTGGGTCCCGTAGGTCCGCGCCCGCGCAGAACGTGTTGCCGGTGTGGGTGAGGACGATCGCCCGTACGTCGGCGTCCTTCGCGCACTCGGTCAGCGCTTCCGCCAACTCGCGTACCAGGGACGCCGACAGGGCGTTCCTCGTGTCCGGTGAGTCCAGGCTCAGGGTCTCGATGCCACGCGCGCGTGCACGGCCGATCAGCGTCATGCGCGGCCTCGCAGTTCCCGGCGCAGGATCTTGCCGGAGGCTGCTCGCGGGACGGCGTCGATGAAGGTGACGATGCGGACGCGTTTGTACGGGGCGACGCGTTCGGCGACGTACATCAGGACCTCGCTCCGGGAGAGGTCGGGGGCGGCCGGGTGGCGGACCACGTACGCGTGCGGGACCTCGTTGTTGTCGTCGTTGTACTCGCCCACGACGGCCGCGTCGGCGATGCCGGGGTGGGTGAGCAGGAGGGCCTCCAGTTCGGCGGGGGCCACCTGGAAGCCCTTGTACTTGATGAGTTCCTTGACGCGGTCGACGACGAACGTCCAGCCGCCGCCGTCCACGTAACCGACGTCCCCGGTGCGCAGCCAGCCGTCCGGGTCGATCATCGCGGCGGTCTCGTCGGGGCGGCCGAGGTAGCCCTTCATCACCTGGGGGCCGCGGATGAGGAGTTCGCCCGCCTCGCCGATGCCGAGGTCCTTCTCGGGGTCGGCGAGGGAGACGACCCGCATCTCGGTGCCGGCGATGAGTTTGCCGACGGTTCCCGGGGGTGCGCTCGGCATGTCCCGCACGGGGACCACGTGGGTGCCCGGGGACAGTTCCGTCATGCCGTACGCCTGGCCTACGGGTGGCAGGCCCAGGCGCTGTGAGCAGGCGGCGGCGAGGTTCGCGTCGAGGGGGGCGGCGGCGCTGATGATGTATTTGAGGGACGAGAGGTCGTACTGCGCGACCGCGGGGTGCTTGGCGAGGGCCAGGACTATGGGCGGGGCCACATAGAGGCCGGTGATGCGGTGGTTCTCGATGGCCGCGAGGAAGGTCTCCAGCTCGAAGCGCGGGAGGACCACGACCGCGGCGCCCTTCCTCAGGGGGGCGTTCATCAGGGCCGTCAGACCGTAGATGTGGAAGAAGGGCAGGACGGCGAGGATGCGGTCGCCGGGGCCGGTGGGGACCGCGGGCTCCAACTGGGCGAGATTTGTTGCTATTTGGCGGTGGGTGAGCATCACGCCCTTGGGGCTGCCGGTCGTGCCCGAGGAGTACGGGAGGGCCGCTACGTCCGTCACGGGGTCGATGTCGACCACCGGTTCGGGGGCCGTGGAGCCGAGCATGTCGGCGAGTGAGTGGTGGCCGGGTGCGCTGTCGCAGACGAATATCTCCTCGACACCGCCCGCGAGTTCGGCGGCACGGCGTGCCGTGTCGACGAGGGGGGACAGGGTGACGATCCAGCGGGCCTCGGAGTCGCGCAGCTGCTTGGCGAACTCCTCCGGGGTGGCGAGCGGATGCACCGTAGTGACGAAGGCACCCGCGCGCGTGGCGGCGTAGAACGCCAGGGGAAAAGCGACCGTGTTGGGGCTGTGCAGGGCGAGCACGTCCCCTTTGCGCACGCCCGCGTCCGCGAGACCGGCCGCGATCCGCCGGTGGAACGCGTCGAGTTGGGTGTACGTGAGGGTGGTGCCGTCCGTGCCGTCGATCAGCGCGGGTTCGTCGCCGAACTCGGCGGCCCGGGCCAACACCGCGTCGTGGATGGGGAGTTCGACGGCCGGTACGTCTGCGTACTCGCTGCGGAACATGGTTCCTCCTGGCGCGGACTGGCGCGGGCTTCTGTTCAGTACGACTTGGGCAGGCCCAGGGTCTGGTGGGAGACGTAGTTGAGAATCATCTCCCGGCTCACCGGAGCAATACGAGCCACGCGCGCGGCGGTTATCAACGAAGCGAGCCCGAATTCCCGCGTGAGGCCGTTGCCGCCGAGGGTGTGCACGGACTGGTCCACCGCCCGCACACAGGCCTCGCCGGCCGCGTACTTGGCCATGTTGGCGGCCTCGCCCGCGCCCACGTCGTCACCGGCGTCGTACAGATGCGCCGCCTTCTGCATCATCAGGCGGGCCAGTTCGAGGTCGATGTGCGCCTGGGCGAGGGGGTGCGCGATGGCCTGGTGAGCGCCGATGGGGGCGTCCCATACGGTGCGGTCGCGGGCGTACTCGATGGCTCGGGCCAGCGCGTAGCGACCCATGCCGATCGCGAAGGCGGCGGTCATGATGCGTTCGGGGTTGAGGCCGGCGAAGAGTTGGAGGAGGCCCGCGTCCTCGTCTCCTACGAGTGCGTCCGCCGGAAGTCGTACGTCGTCCAGGGTCAGCTCGAACTGCTTCTCCGCGGCCTGGAGTTCCATATCTATCTGGCGGCGGGTGAAGCCGGGTGCGTCGCGCGGGACGATGAACAGGCAGGGCTTCAGGCGGCCTGTGCGGGAGTCTTCCGTGCGGCCGACTATGAGGGTCGCGTCGGCCAGGTCGACGCCGGAGATGAAGACCTTGCGGCCGGTGAGGAGCCAGTCCGTGCCGTCTTTGCGTGCCGTGGTGGTGATGCGGTGGCTGTTGGAGCCGGCGTCCGGCTCTGTGATGCCGAAGGCCATGGTTCGGGTGCCGTCGGCCAGCGCGGGGAGCCAGGTTTGTTTTTGGGCTTCTGTGCCGAAGCGGGCGATTACTGTGCCGCAGATTGCTGGTGACACGACCATCATGAGGAGGGGGCAGCCTGCCGCTCCCAACTCCTCCAGGACGATGGAGAGTTCGGAGATGCCGCCGCCTCCGCCGCCGTATTCCTCGGGGAGGTTGACGCCGAGGTAGCCGAGTTTGGCTGCCTCGGACCAGAGTTGTTCTCGGTCGTAGGTGCGGCCGTGGCGTTTTCCTAGGGCGGATACGGCTGCACGTAGGGCCTTGTGCTCGTCTGTTTCGGTCGTGGGCATGTGGCTCCTTCGTTGTGGCTGGTCGCGCAGTTCCCCGCGCCCCTAAGTTGGCTTCACTACCGCCAGTAGAGAAGCGACCTGTATTTGCTGGCCCAGCTCGACGTGTAGGGCCGTTAGCGTGCCCGTGACCGGGGCTGTGATCTTGTGTTCCATCTTCATTGCCTCTAGCCACAACAAGGGCTCACCGGCTGTTACTTGGGCTCCTACGGTCAGGCCTTCCGCCACCCTCACCACCGTGCCCGGCATGGGGGCGAGGAGGGAGCCGGGGGCCAGTTGGG
>NZ_JBXVPZ010000712.1:0-3393 GCF_057961495.1 Streptomyces sp. P5F9
CCTCCATGTGCGATGGGGGGACGGGGCCAGGTGGGGTGGCTCTGCCGTGCTGTGCCGGGTGCGGGCAGCGCGGTGCACTTCCGCCAACTGGTGTCGCTGGGTGGCTGGTTGCGCACTTAAGGTAGCGGCGTAAAAGGTGGGCCAGCAAGTGTGAGGCCATAAATTTCTACTCGAACTTGCTTGCCCTCCGTATGGTGACCGCACAGACTGTGACCAACTCGGCGGGAGGGAAGGCGACATGGCAGGTAGAAACCCTGATCGCGGTGTGTCCGTGTCGACCGTGCTGGCGCGGCGGCTGGGCGGTGAGCTGCTGCGCATGCGTGAGGTGCGCGGGCTGCGCCAGGCGCATGCCGCCGAGGCGCTGTCGGCGTCGGTGGCCAAGGTCGCGAAGATGGAACGCGGGCTGGTGCCGATCCGCGACCCGGACATCCGCGCGCTCTGTCACCTGTACGGCGAGACGGCCGAGCCGGTGATTGGGCGACTGTTGACCCTCGCGAGGACGGACCGTGAGAGACGTAAGGCTCGTGGCTGGTGGAACCAGTACCCGCAGCTTTCCGCGATGGTCGAGTACGTGGCATTGGAGGACATCGCTACCAGCATGCGGACATGGGAACTCGCCTTCGTGCCCGGCCTGTTGCAGACACCGGACTACGCGCGGGCGGTGGCCGTCGGCGCGGGTTCCTGGGAGGACCCGGGTGAGATCGAACCCTTCGTGGAGGCCAGGCTGGCCCGTCAGGCTCGACTCCGTTCGGAGCGGCCGCTGGAGTTGTGGGCCGTGCTGCACGAGGGCGCGCTACGCCAACTCGTAGGCGGGCGGGCGGTGATGAGGGAACAGCTGGGTCAGCTGCTGGACCTGGCGCGGACGGATACGGTGACATTGCAGGTGGTGCCATTTCTGGCAGGCGCCAACGCCGGCATGATCGGGTCGTTCAGCATCGTCTCGTTCGCTGAACCCGGTGCCCTGGACGTCGTACATATGGACGTACCCTCTTCTACGCTCTGGTTGGAGAGCGAGGAGGACGCAGCCCGGCATGGTCGGATCTTCGATCGCATCGCGCGAGTGGGGCTGGCGGAGCGCAACGCTCTCGACCTGATCGAAGCCATTCGCAAGGAGATGTAGATCCGGTGACAGCGTTCGTGTTCGTCAAGTCCAGCTACAGCGGCGGAGATGCGGGACAACAGTGTGTCGAGGTCGCCCGCAATGCACCCGGCACAGTGGCCGTCCGTGACTCGAAGGACGTGGACGGGACGATAGTCCAGCTCACCCGCACGGCATGGGCCGCGTTCGCCGCCCACGTGGGTGCCGTCTAGCTCCGCTCCCACATCCGGGAGTGCGCTTCCCTCAAGTGCTCCGTGAACGTGTTGACGACGATCGGGAAGAAGTCGGTGAACCGTTCACCGGCCGACCCCCCTCCCATCCCGCCCCCGCCGAAGAACGCGTCCAACTGCTCCTCGGTGTGGAACACGGCGCGCGCCTCCGCGCACTCGGCGATCAGTCCCGGCAGCTGCCAGGGGCACCACGGGTGGGTGTCCGAGATGACCAGCTGGAGGCCCTCCTCCAGCGTGGCGTCCTGCATGTCGTCGTCGACGGCGAGTCCGTCCTGGCCGAAGTAGTTCAGCAGGAACTGGCTCAACCGGGGGAAACGCAGGGCGAGTTCACGGGTGGTCAGGGGTGTTCCGAAGAGCGTTTCCCGGTCGAACGGAGCCTTCCAGCACTCCACATACGCGGCCACCGCCCGGTAGACCTCGGGTGTGCGGGCCGCCGACTCGGCCCTCGGGAAGTTCGTGAGGGAGGGGTGTCCGCCGGCCGGGTCGTGCGCGAACAAGTCGGCCGCCAGGTGGAGTTGCGCCGCGATCTCGTACAGGTTCCGGCCGCCGTCCTCCCCGGCGTTCCACAGTCCCCGGATCACCGGGAACAGGTCCCGCCGCCACGCTTCGGCGTCGTCAGGGACGGGTTTGCCGTAGTCCCTGTACTGCCTCAGCAGAGTTCGGGCGCCCTCAAGAGCGAAGTGCTGCGCAAGTTCCCGGTCGTTCGCCGGCATCGCCGACCCAACTCCTCACGTCACAGTCGTACGAGCAGCCGTACGACAGAAGCCGCCGTACGACAGAAGCCGCCGTACGACAAAGGGACCCGCCGCTGGCATGCGGCAGGTCCCCGAAGAACGTGTCGGTATGTCAGATCGTCGCGAAGCCGTAGTTCAGGAGCTTCGTCGCGTCCGTCGCGCGCTGCGTGACCGACGACGACGCGAGGACCGTGCCGATGACCGTCTTGCCGTTGCGGGTGGCGGCGAAGACGAGGCAGTACTTGGCCTCGGGGCCGGAGCCGGTCTTCACGCCGATGGTGCCGCTGTAGCTGCTGAGCAGGGTGTTCGTGTTGGTCCAGGCAGTCATCGTGCGGGTGCTGCCGGTCTTGGTGATCGTCTTGGCGGTGTACTTCTTGGTCTTGACGACCGTCTTGAACGTGGAGTTCTTCATCACGTTGCTGGCGAGCTTCGTCAGGTCGCGCGGCGTCGAGTAGTTGTTGCCGTTGCCGATGCCGTCGAACGAGTCGAACTTGGTGTTCGTCAGGCCGAGCGTCTTCGCCGTCGAGTTCATCTTGCCGATGAACGACTTCACGCGCGCGGCCCGGGTCGAGCCCGTACCGAACTTGTCGGCCAGGGCGTACGCCGCGTCGCAGCCCGACGGCAGCATCAGGCCGTAGAGGAGTTGGCGGACGGTGACCTTGTCGCCGACGATCAGGTGGGCGGAGGAGGCGGTGTTCGCGACGATGTAGTCGCTGTACGCCTTCTGGATGGTGACCTTGGCGTCGAGGTTGAGGTTCGACTGCGAGAGCACGACCTTCGCGGTCATGATCTTCGTGGTGGAGCCCGTCGACCGCTTGGTGTCCGCGGCCTTCGTGTAGAGCGTCTTGCCGGTGGCGTTGTTCATCACAAAACCGCCCGCGGCCACGATCGACGGCTTGGTGACAGCCTGCGCGGGTGCCGCGGTCAGGGCGCCGGTCGCGAGCACGGCGCCTGCGGTCACGGTGACCGCGGCGGCTCTGCGGAAGCGGCTGCCCTTGATGCCGGTAATGGCAGTAATCAACTGAGGTACCCCGAATACGTTGAATGCCCCTGAGGAACGGCCCAGTTGGAGGGGGGAAAGAGAGGGCCGCACGTGTGTGACACGTAAGTAGCACAGAAGGTTGTGCGGTTGCTGCGCCGGGTTCCCCGAATGTGTGAAACGCCCCCGGGAACCGGCCGCGGAAACTCACGCCGTACGCGCATCCCCGTAGACGCACCCCCAGCTCCCCTTGGTTCCCCAAAGCTCCCCTGGCTTCCGTCCGCATCCTGGACCACCCGTCCTCATGCGTACGTGTTGTATCTATGCTGTCCTCATGCCGTCCCCGTCCCC
>NZ_JBXVPZ010000713.1:0-3385 GCF_057961495.1 Streptomyces sp. P5F9
GCGGTGTTCACGGGGGCCGGGGGTGTAGTCGGGTCGGCCGGGGCGTTCACAGCGTTCGGGGTGTTCGGGGCGGCGTGGGTGTTCGGCGTGTTCACAGCGTTCACGACTGACGGAGGGTGCACGGACGCCAGCGGAGCGGAGGCGGACGCCGAGGCCGGTGTGTTCACAGCCGCGGCAGCGCCCCCCTCCCGCCCCCTGTGAACTCCACGGCCGCGCACCGCACCGAAGCGCGGCACGATCACCTGCTCCAGCGCGCCGGGCAGCATCGCGGCCATCCGCTCGTCCGAACCGGAGCTCACGTCCAGCCAGACGGTGGGGCGTTCATGGATGAGCAGCAGGGCGCAGCCCGCGTACACCAAGGCGGTGACCGGGCCCTCGGGGTGGCCGACGAGTTGCTGCCAGACCCGTTCGCGCAGCGGGACTTCGGCGAGTTTCCCCTGCTTGCGCAGCCAGGACTCGATCTCGGCGAGGGCGAAGGCGGGGCTGGTCTCGGTGCCGCCAACCGGCTTGGGGAAGTCCGCGTGCCGGCGGCGCCAGTTGCTGACGGCGGCACGGCCGACGCCGGCGAGCCGTGCGATACCGGCGGCGGTCACCTCTGTCGCGTTGTCCTGCACTCGCCCCACTCCCCTCGTCGCACCGGCCTCGTCGCACCGGCCTCGTCGCACCGGCCTCGTCGCGTCCGCGCTGCCTCTGCACTGTGTCCGCGTTACGCCCGCCGCCCGTCTGTGACGCCGAGCATACCGACGCGGACAAGATCTACCCCTTCACGGCCGTGTACACACCACATCACGTGAACCGTGTTGACTCGGTTCACAGCCTCTGCTCTTATTGACCCAGCGAACGAACGACTGCCCGAGGGAGGCGGTCGCCGCATCGGGGAGGGGACAGCCATGGGGATGAAGGGCAGGCTCGCACTGGGCGCTGTCGTGGGGGTCGTCGTCATCGGGGTCGTGTCGGCGAACGCCGACACCAGTGGCGGGGGCGGCGGTTCGGGCAGTGGGCCGGGCAGTGGTTCCGGCAGCAGCGCCAAGGGCTCTTCGGCGTCCGCGGAACACAGGACCGCCACCAAGAAGGACTCTGGCCCGACCGGGGCCGCCGCGGAGAAGAAGGCCGCGTTCGACGGGGACGGCGACTTCCGGGTCGGCACGGACATCAAGCCCGGTACGTATCGCACCAGCGGCAACACCGACGGCATGTGCTATTGGGAGCGGGCCAAGGACGCCTCGGGCGACACGGACTTGCTGCTGGCCAACGACCATGTGAGCGGCGCCGGTTACGTCACCGTCAAGGCCGGCGACAAGATCTTCAAGTCCAGCGGCTGCAAGGACTGGGAGGCCGTCGACGCGAAGGCGCAGGGCTCCCCCGCCACGAAGATGGCCGGCGACGGCGGGATGTTCAAGGTCGGCACCGACATCGCCCCCGGCACCTACAGGTCCACCGGCAACACGGACGACCTGTGCTACTGGGAGCGCGCGAAGGACGCCGAGCACGGGCTGGCCTCGACCCTCGCGAACGACAACGTGACCGGCACGGCCGTCGTCACGATCAGCACCAAGGACGCCTACTTCAAGACGACCGGCTGCAAGGACTGGAAGAAGACGGCCTGACGTTCTGATCAGGTCAGGTCAGGTCAGGTCAACGCTCGCCCGTCTGCGCACGCGTGCCCATCCCGCCGTAGGCCCATCTCCGCACGTCGGTCTGCCCGACACCTCTCCGGACCCCGCTTCGGGGCACCTCCTCATCTCGTCACCACTCACCTCCTCACCGCTCACCACTCCACCAAGGAACTGCCATGCGTCGTACCGCACTTGCCGCTCTCTGCCTCACCACCGTGGCCGCCGCGGGACTCACCGGGTGTCTGCCCGGTGAGAACAAGGCGGACAGCAAGCCGAAGGGACCGTTCGCCGGGCTGACCGGTGGCGAGATCGCCGACCGGTCCCTGACCGCCACCACCGGCGCCTCGTCGCTACGGCTGAAGGGCGACATACCCGACGACGAGAGCGGCGGCACGATCGTGATCGACATGGCGCTGAACAAGAAGGGCGAGTGCGCCGGCACGCTGAGCCTGCAGGGCAAGGGCAAGGCCGACATGATCAAGGTCGGCGACACCATCTACATGAAGTACGACGAGGCGTTCCTGCGCGGCCAGAGCGACGGCGAGTCCAAGGCGGACACCGATGCGGTCGTGGGCATGATGGCCGGGAAGTGGACCAAGATGTCCGCGAAGGGCGAGGACGCCAAGGACATCGCGAGCTTCTGCGACCTGAACTCGATGCTCGGCGGCGCCGCTGACGGCAACTCCGGCGCGACGCGCGGGAAGACGACCACCCTCGACGGCACTCCGGCCATCGCCCTGCACGAGAAGGACGGCAAGGACAGCTACACGCTGTACGTGGCGACCGAGGGCAAGCCGTATGTGCTGCGCATCGACAGCGTCTCCGCGAAGGACCCGGGGACGCTCACGTTCGGCGAGTACGAGAAGCCGGTACCGGCGAAGAAGCCCACCGGCAAGATCCTGGACCTGGACAAGCTGGGCAGCTGAGCCACTGCGCCACCAAGTCTCCTGCGGCTACGGCACGTTCACGGGGCGAGCCGTAGCCGCAGGTCGGGGTCGTCAAGTCGAGGCCGTGTCAGCTCAGTTCGCGTGGAACCTCGCCGGCGCGTTCGTCGGGTTGCCGCCGGTCGGCAGGGCCTGCTTGGAGCAGGTGGAGAGGACCTTGACCATCGCGGCCTTCTCCGCCGAGGTGACCCACAGCCCGTACTTCTTCTTCACGGCGACCTGCGCGGCGACATACGTGCACCGGTACGCCTTGGGCGGCACCCAGGTCGCCGTGTCGCCATCGCCCTTGCTGCGGTTGGGGCTGGCGCCGACGGTGAGCAGGTTGAGCGGGTCGTTGGCGAGAGCTATGCGCTTGCTGGCGTCCCAGTACTTGGCGCCCTTCTGCCAGGCGTCGGAGAGGGCGACCAGGTGGTCGATGTCGACGAGGCTGGCGCCGCGCTTGTAGACGACTTCCTTGCCGGAGTACGGATCGGATTCGAGAACGCCGTACGACACCTTGCAGTCGCCGTCGGTGAACTTCACCTGCTTCAGGTCCCGTTTGAGGATGTCGTCCCTGGTGTCGCAGCTGTTGGAGTCCGTGTCGGCCCAGGCGGTGCCGAACCGTTCGCGGGAGTAACCGGTCTTCGGCGCACGCCCCTTCACGGTCAGAGACTCGGCGGCGGTGAGGGCCGCGCCCCCGCCGGAACCCGCGCCGGAACCTCCACCGGCCGTCGCCTCGGGCCCGGAGTCGCCCGTTCCCGTGGTGTCCGTCTTGCATCCGGCGACCGACAACATGACCAGGGCGGCTATTGCCGCCCCACCCCTCAGACGCATCACGTGCGCCCC
>NZ_JBXVPZ010000714.1:0-3381 GCF_057961495.1 Streptomyces sp. P5F9
GGGCGTGGGTGGGGTTCTGACTATCCGTCGTCATACGGTCCCCGCCAACGGGCTCCCAGCCGTTACCGAAACGCTGGGTCGCCAGGTCCGCAACGCGGCCCGAAATCGGGCTACGGGGGGTGCGTCGCCGAGGAGACCAGTCCGCACGGTTTCCCGCGGCGCTTCCGAGCCTCGGACGGGCTGGGTCGACACAACCGAGGAGATGACAGGTGCGGCACACGACTGGACCCCGGCCGCAGCCCAGCCAGGCCGACCGGCCCGGCATCCCCTGGCGGAGATCGAGGCGTCGGAGAAGTGCCGGCGGTCGAAGTCCTGCCATTCGTCGTGGAGTTCGGCCAGGGCCGCGGCGGCGAGCCGGTCCAGGGCGGCTGGGTCGGGAAGACCTGGACGATGTCTGCCCGCCGCTTGATCCCTGGTTCAGCCGTTCCAGCGGGGACGGCCTCGCCACCGCCGCGATCACCTCGACACTCTCCCGGGCGCCGGGCCTCGCCCCCTCCGGGATCGACGACGTGGGGTGGGGCAACGCCAACGGCGCGGGCGTGGAGAACCCCGACGTCGGCCCATGGCGGTGCCCCTCGCCGGACTTCCGGTGAGCGTGCCCCGCACCACGGGCGATCGGCCGTGCGGCTCCAGCCTCGACACGGCGATGACCGCCAGTCGCACGATTGACTCCGGCGACGCCGAGGTCATGCTGACCGGCGGCGTGGAGTCGATGACACGTGCGCCGTGGGTTTTGGTTCTGCCCAAGTCGGCGAGACCGTTCCCGGGTCGGTGACATCACCGCGGTCTCGACCACCTTCGGCCGGCGGCTGGTCAACCCAACCCCGGATGCCGAAGGAGTGGACGGTCACCCTCGGCGAGGCCAACGAGCAGCTCCGCGCGCGCTTCGGGATCTCCCGGGAACGGCAGGACGAGTTCACTGCCCGTTCCCGCCAACTCGCCCACGCAGCATAGGAGTCGGGCTTCTACGAAGTCCTGGTGGCGCCGGTCGAAGACCGTGGCGCAACCCGGGCATGAGGCGCCCCCGGCCGTGGGCGCGTCTGCGACCGGTGGCTATGCCCCGATGACCGGCTTGTCGCCGACGTAGGCGTCCATGCCGATGAAGAAGGCGCAGAACCGCCAGCAGCCGTCCTCCTCGCGGCGCAAGCGCGCCTGGTAGATGACGCTGGCCCCCCAGCGGACCGTGTCGGCGGCCACGGACACCAGGCCGAACGCGATCGCGGTGGCCCGGCCCTCGGTCAGGTCGAGTTCCTCGACGAGGACGTTGCCCATCAAGTGCCTTCGCTGGTCGGCCTGTTCGGCGATGACCTCGCACAGCCGCTGCCGAATCCCGGTCCGGCCGTCGAAGCGTTCGAACGGCTCGGCCGAGCCCTCCGCCACCTCGAACACCGCGTCCTCGGTGAAGCAGCTGGCCAGCTGGTCGAACTGTGCCTCGTCGTGGGCGACGGCGAACCGGTAGAAGGCGTCGGCGATCCGGGCCCGGGCGGACAGCGCCTCGGGGCCGAAGTCGGCGGGCTCCATCGGCCGCATCGCGACGCGGCCCTGACGGTGGGCCCAGGCCTGGGCTGGTGATGACGGCATGGCATACCTCCTGCGAGGAAGTGAAGGATCGAACAAGGCGGATGAGGTGGTGTCATGGAGGGACGATGTGATAAGCACTGACGGCGCGGCCTCCGCGAGCTGTCGTGTCGACACCTGTCCCCTGCCCCCATACTGCGCCATCTGTCGACAGATAGGGCATGAATCACGCGTGTGCGCAGCGTCAGGTGCGCTAGTGTCGACATCGTCAGGACGAGTGCGTAGCTGGATCAGTCAGGGAGACCCCCTCATGCCCCATCAGGACACCCATCTCGTACTGGAGCGCCTGCTGCGACTGCGGGACCGTCGTGAACCACTGGTCGCGCAGATCGCCGAGTGGGTCGGCGAGGGCATCATCGAGGGCAGGCTGCAACCGGGGCAGGACCTCAACAGCGTCGACCTGTCCAACCGCTTCGAAACCAGCCGCACCCCTGTCCGCGAGGCGCTGATGCTCCTCGAACAGGAGGGGCTGGTGGAGATGAAGGCCCGCCGCCGGCCGCGCGTCGCTTCGCCCTCCCTCCAGGACATCCGGGACATCTACCAGGTCAGGCGCCAACTCCTGGCCATGCTCGCCGGGTTGCTGGTCGAGCGGGCCACCGAGGACGAACTCGCCGAACTGCGCGGGCGTGTCGAGTCGATGCGCGCTCTCGCCGACGAGGAGGACGTGGACGCGTACTTCTGGAGCCATGTGCAGCTCCAGGAGCGGATGACCGAGATCGTCGGCAACGCCACGCTGAAGCAGATCCTCGACTCGCTCGCGTTGCGCACGCTCATGCTGCGCCATCTGAGCCTGACCCGTGCGGGCCGACTCGCCTACAGCGTCGACGACCAGGAGCGGCTGATCCAGGCGTACGAGGAGCGGGACGGCGAGCTGGCCTCCGCGCTGATCGCCGGAGCCACCGTGCGGGCCCTGCGGGCGGTGGAGGAACAGCTGGAACAGGATGCCGCGCGCACCGGCACGCCCGTCCGCGCCAAGCGCGGACGCACCGCCTGAGGACCCTGGTCGGCGCCTACTTGGCGAGGACACCGCCGTCGACCGGAAAGTTGCCGCCCGTCACCCACGCGGACTCGTCGGACAGCAGGTAGACGGCGCACCAGGCGATGTCCTCGGGCCGGCCGACCCGCCCGAGCGGAATCCGGTCGAGGAGCGCCTGGCGGGCCGCGCCCTCGTGCGCGCCCGCAGACTCGGTGGCCGGAGTGCGCACCATGCCGGGCGAGATGGTGTTGGCCCGGATTCCCAACGGGCCTCCCTCCACGGCGAGTTGACGGGTCAGCCCGAGTACGGCCGACTTGCCCGCGCAGTGCGCGACCATGCCGAAGGTCCCGCTGCCCCGGAAGGCGTTCACCGAGGCGAAGTTGACGATCGAGCCGCCCCCCGACGCCTCCATGTGCCGCCACACCGCCTGTACGGGCAGGAAGACCACGTCGACCTCGCCTCGCAGGGTGGGGGTCCACTGTCCGTCGAAGTCCATGTCGGCGGCGGTCGCCATGTGCGGGGCGATGGCGCCGGCGGTCACCAGGGCGTCGATCCGTCCGTGCCGCGCGTGTGCCTGGTCGGCGAAGCGCCGGGCGTCGGCGGGATCGGTCATGTCCAGCGGGCCCGGCACGTCGAGGCTCAGGCCGCGGTCGGCGGCGAGCTTGCGGGTGCGTTCGGCCGCGGTCGCGTCGATGTCGCAGCCGACGACGGTGGCGCCCTGTTCGGCGAAGAGCAGGGCACAGCCCTGGCCGATACCGGCGCCCGCGCCGGTGACGAGGACGACCTTGCCGGAGAGCCTGCCGGAGCCGATCGGGGCGGGTCCGGGG
>NZ_JBXVPZ010000715.1:0-3377 GCF_057961495.1 Streptomyces sp. P5F9
GTTCTCTTGCGGGGGGGCGCAACTCAGGCTGGGAGCTTGCGGCGCGGGGCGAGGCTCAGGCCGTGCGCTTGCGGGGAGTTGCTTTCTTTGCCGGGCTCTTCTTGGCGGTCGCGGTGGCCTTCTTTCTGGTCGCGGTGGGCTTGGTGGCAGTCGTGGTGGTGGGCAGGGTGACCCTGGGCGGGGATCGGCGAGGAAGCTGCAGCCCAAGCCGTTCGCTTGCGGGGAGCCGCCTTCTCGCCGGAGGTTCTCGTCGTCGCGGTCAACTTCGTTGCCATGCGGGCGAGTTGGTTAGCGCTGCGTGAGAACCCGCAAGGAAGCTCCGACCCCGCAAGGAAGCTGCGGCTCAAGCTGTTCGCTTGCGGGGAGTTGCCTTCTTTGCCGGGGGCTTCTTCGTCGTCGCGGTGGACTTCGTCGCTGTTGTCTTTTTGGTTGCGCGTGTCGGCTTCTTCGCCGGGGACTCGGACTGGGACTTCTTCGCCCTTGTCGTCTTCTTCGTGGCCGCGGAGGTCGACTTCTTGCCGGGGGCCTGTTTGGGGGTCGCTCGGGGGGAGATGCGTCTGACCTCGGCCTTTGTTTCCGGTTCCTTGGCTTCCGGTTCCTTGGCTTCCGGTTCCTCGCCTCGGGACTCCTTCGCCTCTCGGACGCTTTTCTCCAGGGCCGCCATCAGGTCCAGGACCTTTGCGCCGGGGGCCGGGGACGGGGTGGTCGCGGGCTGTTCGCCGGAGGCCTTCGCGGTGATCATCTCTTCGACCGCCTCGCGGTAGTCGTCGTGGAGATCCGCGAGGTCGACCTCGCCCAGCGTGTCCATCAGAGCGTCCGCGAGGTCGAGTTCCTTGTCGCGGACGGTGACGTTCGTGTCGGGGGCGACACCCTCGGGGACGCGGATCTCGTCCGGCCAGAGCAGGCCGTGCATGGCGATCACGTCGTCGACCACGCGCAGCATGCCGAGGCGTTCCCGGCCTCGTAGCGCGTACTTCGCGATGGCCACCTTCTGGCTGCGCTTCAGCGCCTCGCGCAACAGGGTGTACGGCTTGGCCGCGGGGACGCCGTTCGCGGAGAGGTAGTACGCCGCGTCCATCTGGAGCGGGTCGATCCGGTCGGCCGGCACGAACGCCACGATCTCGATCGTCTTCGCCGTCGGGATCGGCAGCTGCGCCAGATCGTCGTCCGTGATCGGGATCATCGTGCCGTCCGCGTCCTCGTACGCCTTGCCGATCTCGGCCTGGGCGACCTCCCGGTCCTCCAGTTCGCAGACCTTGCGGTAGCGGATACGGCCGCCGTCCTCCGTGTGGATCTGGCGGAAGGAGATGGAGTGGCTCTCGGTAGCGTTCACCAGCTTGATCGGGATGCTGACCAGGCCGAAGGAGATGGCGCCGTTCCATATGGATCGCACCTGCCGCACCCGCCTTCCGTTTTCGGCTCACGCCGGACTCGCGTCCGGTTCGTCACGTTTCCGTGGGATTCTCATCGTATGACGCCGATCACAGAGGTGGAGGGGCGAAGGGTCGCGCTCAGCAACCTGGACAAGGTGCTGTACCCGGCGACCGGCTTCACCAAGGGCGAGGTCCTGCACTATTACGCGACCACCGCCGAGGTTCTGCTGCCCCATCTGCGCGACCGGCCGGTGTCCTTTCTGCGATATCCGGACGGGCCCGAGGGGCAGGTGTTCTTCACCAAGAACGTGCCTCCGGGTACGCCCGACTGGGTCACCACGGCCGAAGTGCCTCGGTCGGAGGGGCCGGCGCGGATGGTGCTCGTGCAGGATCTGGCGTCCTTGATGTGGGCGGCGAATCTCGTCACCGAGTTCCATACGCCGCAGTGGGTGATCGGAGCGCCCGGTCTTGCCGACCGGCTCGTCTTCGACCTCGATCCGGGGGCGCCCGCGACCGTCGTGGAGTGCTGTGAGGTGGCGGTGTGGCTGCGGGAGCGGCTGGCAGCGGACGGGATCGAGGCGTACGTCAAGACGTCCGGGGCGAAGGGGTTGCATCTGTTGGCGGGGGTGACGCCGGTGCCTTCGGAGCGGGCCGTCGAGTACGCGAAGGCGTTGGCCGTGGAGGCGGAGGCGGCTCTACCTCGGCTTGTCGTCCACCGGATGACACGGAGTCTGCGGCCCGGGAAGGTGTTCGTCGACTGGAGTCAGAACGCTGCACGGAAGACCACGGCCGCGCCTTATACGTTGCGGGCTCGGGCGGCGGAGTGTGTGTCGGCGCCGGTGACGTGGGAGGAGGTGTCGACGTGCGGGAACCCGGATCAACTCACTTTCATCGCAAGGGAGTTGGGGGTACGGCTGCTTGAGTACGGCGATCTGCTGAGACCGTTGCTCGACGCCGGACGAGCGGGAGCTCTGCCTTGATGAGAGGTTACGTGGGGATACGCATCGCTCTCTTCAAGTGGACGTCGGGCCGCCCGCTTCTTGGCCAGTGTCGGGCTTCCACGGCCCGAGTAAAGGGCGCTCCGCGTCGCCTTCGGCGATTCCGCTTCGCTCCACCCTTGACTCGGGCCGCTCCAGCCCGTTGGAGAAGCGAGCGGGCGGCCCCGAAAAGGCGGTTGCCCAGGGGAGGGCCCCTTACGTCCGCTGCGTGCTGGCGAGACGCGAACGCGCCCCCACCACACCGGACCAGAACGCAGTACAGGCAAGGGGATTCGTACCTGGCCACCCATCCCTCGGGGCCGCCCGCTCGCTTCTCCAACGGGCTGGAGCGGCCCTAGTCAAGGGTGGCCCGCAGGGCCATCGCCGAAGGCGACGCGGAGCGGAGCGGAGCGCCCTTTACTCGGGCCGTGGAAGCCCGACACTGGCCAAGAAGCGGGCGGCCCGACGTCCACTTGAAGACACACGCGACAAACTCGCCCCAAGAGGGTGCGGACAACTCCGCCGCATTGGTCGCAGGTGCGCACCTGCGCCGAGGAAGTAAGCCTCAAACCCTCCCCCACGTATGCCGGTCCCGCGCCATCGCGTGCAACGCCTCCACATCCGCCGGCTTCAACACCCCACCCGTCCTTGCCAGTCCGGACAGCTCCGTGTCCTGGAGGACGCGGACCTCGCGCAAGGGTGTCGTCACCCTCACGTCGGCCGGGCCGGACAGGGCGAGGACCGGGTGGACCTCGGCCGTCAGCGCGTACGACGCGCGGGCCGCGTCGGAACGGGCCCGACGGAGCAGCGGGAGGGGGTCGCGGCGGCCCAGGCTGACCATGGGGTCGGTGATCTGGACGCGTTGTTTGCGGGCGTAGAGCGTGTGCAGGGCGAAGAGGCCGCCGGGGCCGATCAGCAGGTGGTGGAGGCGGTCGCCGCCGGGGAGGGGTATGGAGTGGAGGGCGTGCCAGCCTGCGCCGTCCAAAGCGTCCAGGGCTTCGCCTACCGCCTGTTCCGCGGTCAGGGC
>NZ_JBXVPZ010000716.1:0-3323 GCF_057961495.1 Streptomyces sp. P5F9
ACCCCCAACCGGCTTCCGGGCCCCCTTCTACAAAGCAGACCGCGAAACCGAAATGCGCGCCGCCCACGCCCACTTCCAGTCCCGCCTGGACGAGGAGATCCGCCTCGGACACTGGACGCCTCCCGCCCCGCGCACCTAGTCCGTCTTCAACCGCCCACCCCGCACGACCTCCCCGCCCCGACCGATAGGTTGCCCCGCATGCCAGGCCGTCTACTCGAACTCCACGTGGAGAACTTCCGCAGTCTGCGCGACGTCACCGTTCCCCTCGGCCCGTTGACCGTGCTCGTCGGGCCGAACGCCACCGGCAAGTCGAATTTCCTCGAAGTGTTCGACTTTCTCGCTGACGTCATCCGTACGGATCTTCAACCTGCGCTGGACTCCCGGGACGGCTTCGGAGAAATCGCCTTCTGGGGTGGGCCCAAACCGCCGGCCACACTGAAAATCGGCCTCAAGGCGACATGGACCACGCACGCGAACGAGAACTCGCCCGACGAGTACGAACTCACCATCCGCCGCCGGGTTCTGAAGTCTGGAGCCGACAGCCTCTCGCGCAGTGAGTCCTTCTCGTTCAAGCGCACCCAGGGGCGGGGACGGCGCATCACCATCACGGGAGAGTCCGCGGAAGTGGTCGACACGAAGGCGGGAAAGGAGGACGACAGCGGCAGCTTCGGCATCCAGCGGCTGAGCAGCGGCCTGTCGACGCTCCCCCGCCTGGCGAGCTCCGACGGCGGTGAGGAGGTCTCACGGTTCGCCCAACAGCTCTCCTCCTTCCGCTTGTTCGACGTGGATGTGGCGGCGGCCCGCCTGCCCTCCCGAAACCGCCGTGGTCACCGCTTCATCGATCTGTCCCCGCAGGCGGACAACCTCGCCGAGTTCCTGTTGTACCTCCGCGCCCAGGACGACGTCTGGGAGTCCCTCGTCGCCGATGCCCGCACCATCCTTCCTCAGCTGGAGGGCATCGAGTTCGCGGCCCTGGGCGGCGCCTCCGACCAGGTCACCGTCCTGCTCCGGGAGAGCGGCCTTCGCCGGCCCACACCGCTCGCCTTCGCCTCGTACGGCACTGTCCGTCTTCTGGGCCTGCTGGCCCTGCTCTACGACCCCCATCCCCCGGCGCTCACCTGCATCGAGGAGATCGACCACGGACTGCACCCCCAGGCCCTCGCCCTCATCGTGGAACGCCTGCGCGAGGCGTCGAGCCGCAGCCAGTTCCTGGTCGCCACGCACTCTCCGGCCCTCGTGGACCGGCTCCTGCCCGACGAGATCGTGATCTGCGAGCGCGATGCCGAGGGCGCCTCCATCATCCCTGCGCTGACCGTCGAGGAGGTCGAGGCGATCGTCGAGGAGAGCGGGGACCAGCCCTTGGGCGATCTGTGGTTCTCCGGCGTGCTCGGCGGCGATCTCACCGGAGGTGAGATGTGAGCCGTCGGGGGGCGGAGAGGCCGGGACGCGGAGTGATCGTTCTGGCCGGTGAGGACGAGAACGACTGCAGGATCCTCGCCGAGATCGTCCGGGCCCACCATCCGGGCCTCGGAAACTCCAAGATCGTGCGGATCAACGATCCGGTCCGGTTGAAGAAGAAGACGGGCGGGGACCTGGAGAGCAGCGTGCGCACTCTGGTGGGGAAGGCCAGAGGAAAAGCCCTCCAGCAGAAGGGATCGCTTGTCGCCTTCGCCGTCCACGAGGACCTGGACGGCTACGCCGACGAGCGCTACCGGGCAGTTCGCAAGAACATCGCCGACGAGCTGGACCGCCAGTGCCCGGCCGACTCCGCGTACGCCCTCGCGGCGTGGGAGTCCGAGGGATGGTTACTCCTCTTCCCCGAGGCATTCCCCCGTGTCCGCCCCAAGTGGAAGATTCCCGCCCAACTGCGCGGCAGGGACACGGGGTTGATCGACGACCCGAAGGGCAAGCTGAAACGGGAGCTGAAGCCGCCGGTGTTCCGCGAGAGCGACGGCCCGCTGATCGCAGAAGCGGCCGCGAAGCACGGCCTGCTCACTGCTCCCGTGGGCCACAACCGCTCACACGCCGACTTGCTCGCCGACCTCGGAGACTGGACCCCTCGCACGTGACACGCCGGTGCCCACCATGCGTCAGCGGCGGGCCGCGAACTCGACGAGGGCGGTCCATGTCGTGGACTCCACGGCCAGCGCGGCACGACTCGTGTCCTTTGAGTCCCGGATGTGAACCGTACCGGGGCGGACGGCGACCTCGACGCACTCGCCACCGTCGCCAGCGCTGTAGCTGCTCTTGAACCACGCCAGACCTTCGGTCTTCAGCTGGGCTGCCTCGCCGCTCATCTCTCTCCCAACAACTTCTCGATCAACGCACGCGATTCTGCCGGAGTGAGGGCCTGCGCGCGAAGAGTTCCGTAAGTACGCTCCAGCTCCCGCACCCGCTCACGCTCGGTATGTACACGGCTTTCGCGTTGCACCTCCGCGTAAGCGATCCTGCGCCCGTCCTTCATCTCCATCAAGGTGAACGGGCCAGCCAGTCCCGCATGTTCCTGACGGGAGAGCGGCATCACCTGAATCTCGACGTTGCGATTCTCTTCAATCAGCAGTAGCTGCTCCAGCTGACCTCGCCATACCGTGTCCCCACCGAGCGGACGGAGCAGTACGGCCTCCTCGATCACGAAGCTCAGGTGCGGCGCTGGTCGCCGGGCGAAGATCTCCTGTCGCGCAAGTCGGGCGGCCAACCGCTCCTCGATGACCACCTCTTCCAGCGGGGGCAGCCACATGGCGAACACCGCCCGCCCGCACTCCTTCGTCTGCAAGAGCCCCGGTACGGCCTGGGTGCCGTACACATGCACTTCGACCGCCTTCGCCTCCAACCGCGCCGCACTCCGAAAGAACGCCGGATACTGCGCCTGAGCGACCTCCTCCTTCCCCGCCTTCAACACCCCACCGGCATCCAGCACTTCATCGGCCTGGTCGATGAACCTCGCCGGCGGAACCCGCCTCCCCTGCTCGAACGACGCGATCGTCGAGGCCGAGTACCCGGTCAGCGAACCGAGCCGCGCCCGGTCCATCCCCGCCCGCTCCCGGAACAGCTTCAACTGCCGCCCGAACACCTGCAGAACGCCCGCCACGAACTCGTGCTCCGGCGGCTGCTGAACCTCGTCGTCCACGCTCCGGCTCCTCCCGTACCGTCCCGAGCCCACCGGGCTCCGCTCTCAACGCGCGGCCCAGGGGCCGGTCACGCCCCGCACCGCGTACAAGCGCCGCACCCGTACGTACAACCCACACGGGTCAGCGCGCCACTACTGTTCAAGGTTACGCAGAGCCACGACCGTTGACCGCATGAAGCCAGCAACTCCCCCACCC
>NZ_JBXVPZ010000717.1:0-3306 GCF_057961495.1 Streptomyces sp. P5F9
GGCCGGTACGGGTGCGGGGGCAGGGGCCGTACTCGACTGCCCGTTCTTCGCGGCCTGTTGGGCGGCGGCCCGTGCTGCGGCGGCGCGCTCTTCGCGCACGGTGTTCTCGGCCCGCGTCAACGCGGCCAGGGCCGTCTGGAGGTCGTGGCGACCCTTGGTCTCGTCCCGCTCGTGCCGCTCGATGACCGACGGCAGGGTGGTGACGCTCTTTTGAGCCTCCGCATAGTCCCGCTTCAGCCGTGCGACCAGCGCCTCGGCCTTGCGTGCGGCCTCGGCGGTGTCGGCGGCCGCCTTCTTCGCGTCCGTGTGGGCGTCGGTCGCGTTCTTGACCGCGAGCTGCGCCTTCCCGTGTGCTTCTACGGCGTCCGTGTGCGCCCGGTTGGCCTGCTGGAGGGAGGCGGTGAGGCGGTTCAGCAGCTGCGGGGTGTCGGCGAGGGTCTCGGTGGCGGCGTGCAGGAGTTCGGCCTGGGCGTCGAAGGCGTTCCACGCGGTGGCCAGGTCGGGGTCGGCGGTGACGAGGGCGCCGTCGGGGGTGAACTCCCAGCGGCGGATGCCCTGCGGGTCACGGGTCATCAGCTCCAGCGGGCGATTCCCGAGCACGGCGGTGCGGGAAGCGGCGTAGAGGGCCTGGCCGAGGTGCTCGCCCTGCGGGTCGGCGCCGAGGGCCACCCAGACCTGCACGCCGTGACTGCCCGCGGGGATCGCGGAGTTGAGACGTTCCGGCAGGGTGTGCGGCTCGGCCGTAGCCCAGTCGGGGACGAGTGCCGGCAGGTCGTGGAGGTTCGGCGGGGTCTCTGCCGGGGTGAGCAGACCGTGGCCGAGGAGGTCACGCTCCTCGATCCGGAGACTGACGGTGCCGGTGACGTGACGGGTGCCTTCAGGTCCCTCGACGAGCAGGTGCGCGTCGGCGTCGACGACGTAACTCCGGGTCCCGCGCGCCCCGTTGGCCGGTGCGGCGGTGCTGCCGGACTTCAGCCAGTCACGGCGACTGCCGGTGGTGGTGCCGCCGAAGGTGGACGGCTGGGTCTGGCGCTGCGCGAGCGGGACGCTGATGCCGGCGATCTCGTGGTTGTCGTCGTCGCCGCTGAGGAGTTCCGTGAACGAGGTCGCGAGGGAGTGGTCCGCGCCGGCCGCGGTGCTCACCGTGTCGGTGGTGTTGTGGAGTTGGTCGAGCGTGACGTCGTCGGCGTGGGTGGAGCGGCGCGGGTTGTAGAGCGTGACCGCGATCGAGGGAGCGTGGTCGGGTGCCCCTTCGAAGGGCGTGGTGCCGGGCATCTTGCGGGTGAGGTCGGCGGCCAGCCGGGGACGGTCGAGGGAGACCCGTCCGGCCTGGATCAACTGACCGAGCCGGACGGCCTGCCCCTCCACCGACACGGACGTGATCTGCGAATGCCAGCCACGGCCCCCGCGCGGCGCGACGTCGTTGAGCGCCGTCTCCAGATGTGCCCAGCCGTCGAAGTGGAACGCCGGGGTAGGCCCCACCGGGTGGAACATCTGCGCGTCGGCGAGATACGGCCCGGCGGCGGGGCCGGCCGGCCGCACGGTGTTACGCGGGTCGGCGCCGGAGACGACGGACGGGGCGTTCACCGGAGCCGGGCCGCCGACCCCGGGCAGGGCGGTCTCGGTGCCGGTGAACCGCAGCGTGAGCCGGACCGGGACGGTGCTGGTGCGCGGGTTGCCCCGGGCCATCAGTTCGTCTATCCAGCGGCTTACGTCCCCGTCCGCGTCGGACCAAGCGATGACACCGTTCTGGATGAGACCGCCGATGACGTTCGGCGGCCAGTCGGTGACCAGCGCTGAGCGGACGGACAGCTCGTAGTCGTACTGGAGGCCGTCGAAGTCGGCGCCGTTGTCGGTGCGCAGCCAGAAGCGGTTGTCGGCGGTGGTGGCCCGCCGGGCGGAGATGCTGGTGGCCGCCTGCGGGGTGAACACCGGTGCCGCGCGGTCCGTCCTGGCCGGGTCCGGGCCCTGGTTCGGGCGGAGATAGCGGGTCGTCAGCGTGACCGGGAGCTGCTTCTGCCGGACGGATGCGCGGGTGGTGGTGCGGCCCGCCGATGTGTGCGACTGCCACTGTTCGAGACCCGAGCCGGGCGTCGAGGAACCCCGGACACCGGCCAGGTTCTGGGTCCGCCGGGGCCGTGCCGTGAGCGTGACCTCGACGAGTCGCTCACCGCCGTGGCCGTGGTGGCGGAAGTGGAAGCGGGTGGTGGCCCGGCGCGGAGCGCCGTCCGGACCGCGCCCGGGCAGCGAGCGCAGCCCGGCGGACGAGGTGAGCTGGGCGATACGGCTGTGCACACCCTGCTGGTAGCCGGAGTGCCCGGGAGTGACCGCTCCGGGCGCCTCTGCCTCGACCAGCGCCAGCAGCTCACGCCCGATCCGCCCGCGCCGCTCCCTCGGGTTGACCGGCCCCAGCGGGATCTGCCCGGCGGTGGCCCCGGTCGTGGGCATGGGGGCGGCGACGGGCCGGTCGTACTCGATGACCGAGAGGACACCGCCGAGGCCCAGTTCGCGGTTGCGGGTGTACGGCGCCGGGAGGGCCGCCGTCAACGCCGGGGCGGGCGCCGGGGCGAGCCCCTGCACCGAGCCCATCCACCGTGCGTCGCGGGCGAGTTGGCCCTGGGTCATGAGGAACTGGAGGCCGTCGGGGACGTCCACCGCGAAGGTGACGGGGTCGATCGTGCCGGACTCGCCCACGCCGTTGAGCAGGGTGCGGGAGCCCGCGCGGACCGTGACGAGGTAGGTGACGTCGGCGACCACGCGGTGCAGGGTGCCGCTCTCGGTGGGGGTGCGGTTGACGCCCGTGCTGGCGGAGAGGGTGTCCGCGGTGTCGGTGCGGGCGACATGGCCGAGCCGCGCCGAGGGGTTGAAGAGGCCCTTGTACGACTTGCCGCTGGTCTGGCTGGTGGAGACCGAACCGTCCGACTCCGGACCGGTGTTGCCCTGTCCGGCGGGCTGCGGGGGCGGGTTCTGGGTGACCACCCCGCTGCCGCCGAACTGGTGCGACTTTCCCAGGGACTTGAGCTGCTGGGCACTGTCGGTGGCCGAGACGCCCGTCTCCAGGTACTGCCGGGTCGTGTCCAGCAACCGGGGCCGGTGCGCGACGGCCTGGATCTCCAGCGAGTACTGACCGTCCGCCATCGTCCCCGGCAGGCTCAGACCCTCAACTACGTAGGAATTCTTGAACAGTTCGTGGCCGTGCGCGACGAGACTGCCCGGCGTGATCGCGGCATGCCGGGTCTCGGTGGCACGCGTCCTGCTGTCCGTGAGCCCACGCCCGGCGAGGGGTGAGATGCCGTCACGCGGGGG
>NZ_JBXVPZ010000718.1:0-3283 GCF_057961495.1 Streptomyces sp. P5F9
GGCAGGGGGCCGGTGCCAGGTGGGCGGTGGCCGGGGCGGTGCCGTAGAGGCCGTGGTCGGTGCGGGAGCCTGGGCCCACCAGGTAGCCGCCGGCGCCGCGGATGTCGATGCCGGGGGCGAGCCGGCCCGCGGAGTTGGGGACGACCACGTCGGGCGGGCCGCTGAGCCAGAGGTGGCGGCCGCCGCTGGGGGTCAGGACGACGACGGTCTCGGGGATCGTGAACAGGTGGCGGAGGGCGAGTTCGCGCAGGGCGGACGAGGAGTCCGTGCCGGACTTCGTGTCGAGGTCGATGCCGATCAGGTGGTGCGGCGGCAGTCCGCACGCGATGCCGTAGCCGGTGGCCCAGGGCGCGGCGGCGAACAGTTCGCGGATGCGCGCCGGGTCGGTCGAGGCGTCGTACACCCCGTGGCCGAGGCGGCCGCATTCACCGTGGCAGGGCGGACCTGCCGGGTCCAGCGTGCCTGCCTCGCCCGCCGGGGGCGACGGGTCGTCGCGGTGCGGTGAGCGGAGGGCCGGGAGTTTTGTGCGGGACAGGGGGATCACGGCCAGTCCGCGTTCGGCGGCTGACAGGGCGTGTGCGAGGGCCAGCGTCGTGGCCTGCCGGTCGGTGGTGGCCATGCCTCCATGTTCGTACGAGTGTTCGAAAAAGGGAAGAGGGGGAGGCGGCGACTCGCCGAGGCGGGCGGATTGGCCGGAAATCTGGCGGAACGCTTCGCCCCTTGGGGCGCCTGGGGCGAGCTGTCCGTACTGCCCTGAACTGCGGCTTCAAGGTAGGTGAAGGGGTTTATCGACTTGTCATCACGCTTCAGGGGGAATAACCGCTTCCGCACTGGTTCGCCGGGGATTCGGTGGGCAACTCTGGTTCCGCGACGTCGTGCACAACACCGAGGCGGCCGGCCAACTGCCTTGGCGGAAGCAGTACTTGAAGCCGTAGTTCATGCGCGTTCGGCTACGAAGCCGGTACGCACCCTGTTCTGGAGGAACAACATGGCAAGCATCCGTACCGCCCGCGTCATCGCCGCCGTCTCCGCCCTCCCGCTGGCAGCCGCCCTCTTCACCGGCGTCGCGGCGGCGGACAACGGCGCCATCGCGGGCAACGGATCGAACGCGGGTGTGGCGACCGTCAGCGGGAGCGGGGTCGGGCACGACAACAAGGGCAACTCGTCCACCACACAGCAGCAGGCGGTCGGCTCGGGGGCCTCGAACCAGAGCAACACCGCCCAGGTCAACGGTTCCGCGTTCACCGCCATCAACCAGGGAAACGAGAACGTCGCCGTCAACTTCGCCAACTTCTGGTAGCCGCGCCCCACTTCCGCGTGGGGATGCGCGGGGGTGTGTGAGGTGTGCTCTCCGGGGTTGTAACGCGTCTGCGCGGTGGTGCTTCGGCACCGCCGCGCAGGCGTTTTTCGTGCACCACGCGCGCGTGCCCGCCGGTGGGGCACCTGTAGGGGAACGACCTTGACAGTGCACGGCATCTGACGGACAGTCAGAAATCCTCGTCCGTACGACTAAGACGGCTACGACGACTACGACGCCCCGGAGGTCCGCCGTCGTGCACCTCGCCCCCACCGAACGCCAGCGGCGGTTGCGCGCCGAGCTCCGTACGTACTTCGCCGCCCTGATGCCGGACGGACCACCCGGCACGGACGACCCCCAGGGCCAGCGGGCCCTGTTGCGCAGGATCGGCGGCGACGGCTGGCTCGGGCTCGGCTGGCCGGTCGAGTACGGCGGTCAGGGGCGGGGCGCGGACGAGCAGTTCGTGTTCTTCGACGAGGCCTACCGCGCGGGCGCGCCTGTCTCGATGGTCACCCTGAACACCGTCGGACCGACCCTCATGAAGTACGGCAGCGAGGAACAGAAGACCGCCCTCCTGCCGGGCATCCTGCGCGGGGAACTCGTCTTCGCGATCGGCTACAGCGAACCCTCGGCCGGCACGGATCTCGCGTCCCTGCGGACGCGCGCGGTACGTGACGAGCGGGGCTGGCTGATCGACGGGCAGAAGATCTTCACCTCCAACGCCCACAACGCCGACTGGATCTGGCTCGCCTGCCGCACCGACCCCGAGGCGCCCAAGCACCGCGGCATCTCGATCGTCCTCGTCCCGACCGACGCGCCAGGCTTCTCGTGGACCCCGATCGAGACGGTCGGCGGGCAGCGGACGACGGCCACGTACTACGACGGGGTCCGCGTCCCGGCCGGCAACCTCGTCGGCGCGGAGAACGAGGGGTGGTCCCTCATCACCAACCAGCTCAACCACGAGCGGGTCGCCCTCGCCGCGACCGGAATGCAGGCCGAGGAGTTCTACGCCGCCGTGCTCACCGCCGCCCGCACGCCCGATCCGGTGACGGGGCGGCGCCGGGTTGACGAGCCGTGGGTGCGCTCCCAGCTGGCCGAGGCGCATGCCCGGCTGGCGGCAACGCGCCTGCTCAACTGGCGTTTGGTGGGTGATGTCGGGGCGGGCCGGCTGGCGCCCGGCGACGCGAGCGGCGTGAAAGTCGTGGGAACCGAATCGACGGTGGCGGTGTACCGAATATGTCAGCACATTGCCGGGGCGGACGGACCGGCGGGACTGGCAGGACTGGTGCGTTCGGGCTCGCCGGGCGCGTTCGGGGACGGCGAGCTGGAGCGGTTGAACAGGGCGGCACAGATCAACACGTTCGGGGGCGGGGTGAGCGAGGTGCAGCGGGAGATCGTCGCGACGATGCGGCTCGGGATGACGAGGGGGCGGAGGTGAGCACAGTGGTGGTCGACGAGTTGGGGGCGCGGCTCAAGACGTACGAGGGGCGTGCGGCCGCCGTCGCGGGCCGGGGCAAGGACCCCGTCAACGAGCCGATGATCAGGCACTGGTGCGAGGCGATGGGCGACACCAATCCGGCGTACGCGGGCCCGGACGCCGTCGCCCCGCCCACCATGCTCCAGGCATGGACCATGGGCGGCCTCTCCGGCCACACGGGACGCACGGGGGCCTACGACGAACTGTTCGACCTCCTAGACGCGGCGGGCTGCACCTCGGTGGTCGCCACCGACTGCGAGCAGGAGTATCTACGGCCCCTGCGGCCGGGCGACGAGGTCACCTTCGACGCGGTGATCGAGTCGGTGTCGGACCGCAAGACGACGAAGCTGGGCACGGGGTACTTCGTCACGACGCGCATGGACGTCCGGGTGGGACCGGACCTCGTCGGCACCCACCGCTTCCGCATCCTCAAGTACGCGCCCGCACGCCAGAAACAGGGACAGAAACAGGGGCAGGGGCAGGGGCAGGGACACGGACACGGGCAGGGG
>NZ_JBXVPZ010000719.1:0-3274 GCF_057961495.1 Streptomyces sp. P5F9
AACCTCCCGCACACCCCCCGCCCAACCGCCGGAGGCTAGTGCGCGGCGGACTCCCAGTCCGGTCCCACGCCCACCGAGACGTCCAGCGGTGCCCGGAGGTGGACCGCGCCGGCCATCGCGTGGCGGACGAGTTCCTCGGTGGCCGTTCGTTCCCCGGGGGCGATCTCCAGGACGATTTCGTCGTGGACCTGGAGGAGCATGCGGGACTTGAGGCCGGCCTCGCGCAGGGCGGTGTCGACCTTGAGCATGGCCATCTTGACGATGTCCGCCGCGGTGCCCTGGATCGGGGCGTTGAGCGCCATGCGCTCGGCGGCCTCGCGGCGTTGGCGGTTGTCGCTGTTGAGGTCGGGGAGGTAGCGGCGGCGGCCGAAGAGGGTCGCCGTGTAGCCCGTCGCCCGCGCCTCGTCGACCGCGCGACGCAGATAGTCCCGTACGCCGCCGAAGCGCTCGAAGTACGTGTCCATCAGGACCCGTGCCTCGCCCGCGTCGATGTTCAGCTGCTGGGAGAGGCCGAAGGCGGACAGGCCGTAGGCGAGGCCGTACGACATCGCCTTGATCTTGCGGCGCATCTCCGCGTCGACCGCGGAACCCTCGACGGAGAACACCTGGGAGGCGACCGTGGTGTGCAGGTCCTCGCCCGAGGTGAACGCCTCCAACAGGCCCTCGTCCTCGGAGAGATGGGCCATCACGCGGAGCTCGATCTGGCTGTAGTCC
This sequence comes from Streptomyces sp. P5F9, assembly GCF_057961495.1. NCBI lineage: Bacteria > Bacillati > Actinomycetota > Actinomycetes > Kitasatosporales > Streptomycetaceae > Streptomyces > Streptomyces sp. P5F9. Next base: position 715 of record NZ_JBXVPZ010000719.1, read on the forward strand.
GCGGTCATCAGGGACTCGTAGCCCTCGCCCACCACGAAGCCCCGGCGGATCGCCCTGCCCTCGTCCGTGCGGACCGGGATGTTCTGCAGGTTCGGGTCCGTCGAGGAGAGGCGGCCCGTTGCCGCAACCGTCTGGTTGAACGTGGTGTGGATGCGGCCGTCCGTCGCGATCGTCTTGATCAGGCCCTCTACGGTGACGCGCAGCTTCGCCTGTTCGCGGTGGCGGAGCATGATGACCGGCAGTTCGTTCTCGGTCTGGTTGGCCAGCCAGGCCAGCGCGTCCGCGTCGGTGGTGTAGCCGGTCTTCGTCTTCTTGGTCTTGGGCAGGCCCAGTTCGCCGAAGAGGACTTCCTGGAGCTGCTTGGGCGAGCCGAGGTTGAACTCGTGCCCGGCCGCCGCGTGCGCCTCCTTCACCGCCTGCTGGACGGCGCCGGCGAACATCTGCTCCATGGCTTCGAGGTGCGTCTTGTCGGCCGCGATGCCTGACCGCTCCAGGCGGGCCAGCAGGATCGAGGTCGGCAGCTCCATGTCACGGAGCAGGTCCGCCGCGCCGACCTCCTGGAGGCGCTCCCCGAAGGCGACGCCGAGGTCGAGGATCGCGCGGGCCTGCACCATCAGGGCGTCCGCCTCGGCGCCGTCGTCCGCGCCGAACGCGAGCTGCCCGTCGGCCGTGGCGGCGGGGGCCAGTTCGCGGCCGAGGTACTCCAGGGACAGCGCGTCCAGGTCGAAGGAGCGGCGGCCGGGCTTGACCAGGTAGGCGGCGAGCGCGGTGTCCATGGAGATGCCGGCGATCGTCCAGCCGTGCTCGGCGAAGACCCGCATCGCGCCCTTGGCGTTGTGGAACACCTTGGGGCGGTCGGCGTCGGACAGCCAGGCCGAGAACGCGTTCTCGTCGCTCTCGTCCAGCTCGGCGGGGTCGAACCAGGCGGCCGCTCCCCCGGCGGTGGCGAGCGCGACCTCGGTCACCGAACCCGAGCCGAGCGCCCAGGTGTCGACGGTGGCGACGCCGAGGGGCTCGGTGCCGTAGTCGGCGAGCCAGCCGGTCAGTTCGCCGGTGGCGAGGACCGAGCCGTCGACCGCCACGCCGCTCTCGGCGGGCGGGGTCGCGTCGGCCTCCTCGTTGCCCGGGTCGACGGCCAGGAGGCGCTCGCGCAGCGAGGGGTTGCGGATCTCCAGGGTGTCGAGAACCATCGCGAGGGCCGTGCGGTCGTAGGGCGCACGCTCCAGGTCGAGGACCGTCCTGGGCAGCTCGACGTCCTTGACCATCTCGGTGAGGCGTCGGTTGAGCTTGACGGAGTCCAGGTGGTCGCGGAGGTTCTGCCCGGCCTTGCCCTTGACCTCGTCGACGCGCTCGACCAGTTCGGCGAACGAACCGAACTGGTTGATCCACTTCGCGGCGGTCTTCTCGCCGACGCCGGGGATGCCGGGGAGGTTGTCGGACGGGTCGCCGCGCAGCGCCGCGAAGTCCGGGTACTGGGCCGGCGTCAACCCGTACTTCTCGACGACCTTCTCCGGAGTGAACCGGGTCAGCTCGGAGACACCCTTCGTCGGGTACAGCACCGTGGTGTGGTCGGACACCAGCTGGAACGAGTCCCGGTCGCCGGTGACGATCAGCACGTCGAAGCCCTCGGCCTCGGCCTGGGTGGCGAGCGTGGCGATGACGTCGTCGGCCTCGAAGCCGTCGACCGCGAACCGGGACACGTGCATCGTGTCGAGCAGCTCGCCGATCAGCTCGACCTGGCCCTTGAACTCGTCCGGGGTCTTGGAGCGGTTCGCCTTGTACTCGGTGAACTCCTCGGAGCGCCAGGTCTTGCGGGACACGTCGAAGGCCACCGCGAAGTGCGTGGGCGCCTCGTCGCGCAGGGTGTTGGCCAGCATCGACGCGAAGCCGTAGATCGCGTTCGTCGGCTGGCCCGTCGCGGTCGTGAAGTTCTCCGCGGGCAGCGCGAAGAACGCGCGGTAGGCCAGCGAGTGCCCGTCCATCAGCATCAGCCGTGGACGGTCTCCGCCGGAGGTGTTCCCGGAGGTCTTGTCGGTCTTCTTCGATGCTGTCTCTGCCACGCCCCCGATCCTGCCACGCCCCACTGACAGTCGGAGTCACGGTCGCCGCGTCGGAGGTCACGGTCGCGACGGCGGGCCCGGCCAGGAGGGGCGGAAGCCGCCGCCGCGAGGGCGCGAGCGGAGGCCGGAATCGTCGTGGTCCGCGGTGCGAAGGCACATGCGAAGGCGAGGGAAGGCAGTCCGCGGAAGGCGAGTCCACGGCAGGCGAAGGCAGTGAGCCCCGTCGCGTCCCGGCAACGGTCGTAGGAGAACTGGTTTCCCGTGGCCGCGCGGCCACGGGGTCGTGAAAAGAGGTCCTGCCGCTGCGAGATGCCGAGGCGATCGGCCACGCGCGCGTGAAGAGGTCACCGTCGCGGCGCGCGAGGTGGTCACCGTCGCGGCAGCGGACGCGTCCCGGCCCGCCGCGGTGAAGATCGAACGACCTGCACCCACCGCCGCAGCACAGGCCGGTCGGACGGCAGCACCCGCAGTGGCGGGCGGTCGGACAAACCCCACCCCAC
>NZ_JBXVPZ010000720.1:0-3272 GCF_057961495.1 Streptomyces sp. P5F9
GGGTAGCGCGGGGTCCGGGACGGGGGTGCCCCAGGTGGAGGTCAGGGGGAGCGTTCCCGCCCATACGGGCAGGTCCGCGTCGGGTCCGTCGCCGTCGTCGGGGCCGCCGGTGCGGATCTTGACCGACGCCTCGTCGAGGGAGAGGGCGAGCAGGGTGGTGGCCGCGAGTTCCTTGCGGTTGGGCTGCCTGGCGTACGACCACTGCCCGGGCGTCGCGTGTTCGGTGAGGTGGCGCAGGCCGGCCAGCTTCTCCTCCGGGTCGGTGACCTTGCGGGGCACCCCGTGGATCATCGCGCTGCGGTAGTTCACCCCGTGCTCGAACACCGAGCGGGCCAGCACCAGCCCGTCGACATGCGTGACGGTGACACACACGGGGGCTCCGCCCGCGAGACTACGACTCGCGACGGACCCGTGGACGTACAGCTGCCGCCCGTACCTCCCGTACACCGTGGGTACGACGACCGGCCGCCCCTCGATCACGACCCCCAGGTGACAGACGAAACCGGCGTCGAGGATCGCGTCCAGGTCGGCACGGTCGAGGCTGCCCTGTTCGGCGAGGCGGCGGTGTCGGGTGAGGTCGGTCTGCGGGAGGCGGTCGGTCATACCGTCGGAGACTACCGATGTCGTACATCGATGGCCACACCTTCGCCGAATACCGCACCTGCGCGGGAGCATTGCAACGAAATCCGAAGTGTTGACGTGGCTGACATTTTTCGTCAGAATTGTCAGCGTGAGCAAGCGGGACGACATCGTCACAGCGGCCGTCGACGTCTTCAGCCGGTACGGGTTCCGGCAGACCTCGATGGAACTCCTCGCGCGGGCCGCGGGTGTGTCCCGGCCCGCGCTCTACCAGCACTTCGCGAACAAGCGGGACGTCTTCGCCGCCGTCGCCGCCCGGGTCACCGACCTCATGACGGCCGCCGCCCACCGCGCCCGCGACGCCGAGGGGACTCCGGCCGACCAGGTCTACGGCGTGCTCGCGGTGAAGCTGGAGACCGCGATCGGTGTCACCGAGGCGCGATTCCGGCAGGAGCTGGTCGCGGAGGCCGCCGCGATGGGCCTGGCCTCGGCCGAGGACGGACTGCTCGACGCGCTGGTGGATCTGCTCGCCGACGCTCCCGAACCACGCGAGACCGCCGCACTCCTGCTCGCCGCGACCGTCGGCATCGGCCAGTCCGACGGCACCCCGGAGCTGCTCCGCGGCCGGCTGCGCCGGCTCGTCGACCTCGTCACGAACGGCCTCGACAGCGGGCCGGCCCGGAGGAACACCCCACCGCCTCAAAGGAGTTGAGCACCATGATCGGTACGCTCGTCCTCGGTCTCGCCGCCGGCTTCTGCGCGGGGAACGGCCTCCCGTACTACGTGACAGGCAGCACGGGCGAAGGGATCAGCCCCGGCCCGTTCCGTCCCTCCGCCACCGCCAACGTCCTCTCCGGCTGGGTGCTGATCGTCGCCGCGGCCGTCTGCTGGCACTACACCGATACGCAGGCACATCGGCTGCCGACTTATGCTGCGGCAGCAGCAGGAGTCCTCCTCGTCGGGCTGATCCACGCCCGGCTGTGGCGCACCGACCCCTGGGGCAGGACACACGAACGCACGCTCCCGGAGGGACGACAGGCATGACGGAGACGGTCACCAACTGGGCCGGCAACATCACCTACACGGCGAAGGAACTCCACCGCCCGCACACACTCGACGCCCTCAGGACCCTCGTGGCCGAGAGCGCGCGAGTACGGGTGCTGGGCAGCGGCCACTCCTTCAACGAGATCGCCGAGCCTGGCCCCGACGGCACCCTGCTGTCGACCGCCGTACTGCCGCCCGAGTTCGACGTGGACACGACGGCCAGGACGGTACGGGTGTCGGGCGGCGTCCGGTACGCGGAGCTGGCCCGCCGGGTGGCCGGGCACGGGCTCGCGCTGCCCAACATGGCGTCCCTGCCGCACATCTCGGTGGCCGGTTCGGTGGCCACCGGCACGCATGGTTCGGGGGTCCGCAACGGCTCGCTCGCGTCGGCCGTCCGCGAGGTCGAGATCGTGACGGCGGACGGCTCCACGGTCACGATCGCGCGCGGCGACGACCGCTTCGACGGTGCCGTGACCTCCCTCGGCGCGCTCGGTGTCGTCACCTCGCTCACCCTCGACCTGGAGCCGGCCTTCGAGGTCGAGCAGCACGTCTTCACCGAACTGCCGCTCGCCGGGCTGGACTTCGAGACGGTGGCGGCGTCGGCGTACAGCGTGAGTCTGTTCACCGACTGGCGGGAGCCGGGCTTCCGGCAGGTGTGGCTGAAGCGCCGCACCGACCAGCCGCTGACCGACTTCCCGTGGGCGGCGCCCGCGACCGAGGCGCTGCACCCGGTGCCGGGGATGCCCGCGGTCAACACCACCGAGCAGCTCGGGGTGGCGGGGCCGTGGCACGAACGACTGCCGCACTTCCGGGCGGAGTTCACGCCGAGCAGCGGGGCGGAGCTGCAGTCGGAGTACCTGCTGCCGCGCTCGGCCGCACTCGACGCGCTGCACGCGGTCGACAGCATCCGGGAGACGGTCGCCGGTGTCCTGCAGACCTGCGAGGTGCGGACGGTCGCCGCCGACGCGCAGTGGCTGAGCCCCTCGTACGGGCGGGACACGGTCGCCCTGCACTTCACCTGGATCGAGGACACGGAGACGGTGCTGCCCCTGGTGCGACGGCTGGAGGAGGCACTGGATGCCTTCGACGCGCGGCCGCACTGGGGCAAGGTGTTCACCACTCCGGCGGAGGTGCTGCGCGGGCGCTATCCGCGGCTCGGCGACTTCGCGGCGCTTGCGCGGGACCTCGACCCGGAGGGCAAGTTCGCCAACTCCTTCGTCCGGGACGTCCTCGGCGACTGACCGCGTGACCGGCTGGGCGGCGACTTTGTATGGCCCCTTTCCTAACCCCTTGTCGAACGTCGCCCGCTGCCCATAGCCTTGCGCCGCGCCGGTGCCGTCGTGCCTCGGCATGACGCAAGGGGGAAGGGATGGCGACCGCTCCGGCCAAGCGCACGTCACGCGACATCCGTACCGCGAACCGCTACGAGGTGCTGCGCCAGATCATCGCCGAATCGCCCACCTCCCGGCAGGAGTTGGCCGCCGCGACCGGGCTGAGCCTGGCCACGGTGGCCACGCTCGTCGGTGAGCTGCTCGACCTCCGGATGATCACCGAGGTCGGTTTCGAGGACTCGGCGGGGGGCCGCCCGCGGGGGCTCGTGGCGGTCAACGCGTCGGGGGGCGCGCTGATCGGCGTCGACATCGCGGAGA
>NZ_JBXVPZ010000721.1:0-3271 GCF_057961495.1 Streptomyces sp. P5F9
CGACAGATCCACCCCGTCCACCTCGAAGCCCCACGCGGCCAGTTGAAGGGCGTTGCGCCCGGGACCACACCCCAGGTCCAGAGCACGGCCACCCCCGCCTATCAGCCCCCGGTCGAGATACCCGACCAGGTTCTCGTCCGGCTTGGCCACGAAGAACGGCACCGGCTTGTCCCGGTCGGCATAGAACCCGTCCCACCAGGAGGCAGCCCCGGAGGTCCAACGATCAGCCTCCGGCGCGAACAGCCCGTCCAGGAGCCGGAGTACATCGTCGACCGTACGAATGTCACGCCCACGCTGGTTCCGATCCGTCCGGTCCATCCGGCCCCCTCTCAGATGCGCCGATCGTAGGAGCGAACAGACCGAAAGCCGAGGTCAGCAAGTATCCGGGACGCTCACATGAACCCCGTCAACTCCCCCGTACCGGGCGGGAGTCGACGCCGAAAGGGCACCACCCCGGCGGCGCGGTGAAACCACGCCGGCACCCCGCCCAGGGGCCGCCAGGACGGCAGTCCCGGCCACGCCGGCCACACTTTTCAAGAACTCAGCCCACACTCGCCCTCTTGACGAGCGGTGCGTCCCGCGACAGCTCCCTGAACCCGAGGCCGTAGTACAGCCCGCGTGCCCGGGGATGTCCCGGCGCGCCCAGGCAGGCGACCGTCATGTGCGTGGCGCCGGCCGCTCGTGCCCGGCGCATCCCGTGCAGGAGCATCGACCTTGCCAATCCCAGGCGCCGGTACTCCGGATGCGTCCCGACAGGCTCGAACTCCGCCGTCCTGTTCGCCTCGTCGAGCCACATGATCGTCGAGGAGGCTATCGTTCCGTCCGGTGCCTCCACCAGGATGTGCAGGTCGCCGCGGTATCCCGGTGCCCGCCGGACACCCTCGTAGCTCTCGGCCGTGTATGCCGAGGGAGCCCACGCGTCGAGATGGGCCTGGACCGCGGCTTCGGGGCCGGCCTCGGCGGCGGTGCGGAACCTGAACCCGGCCGGAAGTACCGGCTGTTCCACATCCGTCAGGTCCCGCTCGTTGAGCTGGGTCCAGGACCCGGTGTCGCCGAGCGCGGCCGAGTCGGTCTCGTAGCCGTGCGCCGCCCATCGCTTCAGGGCGAACCCGTCCGCGGCGCTGGGCATCACCGTCCGCTCGATGCCCGCCGCCGTACCGTCGTACCAGTCGATCACCTCGTCGATCAGCCCGGCGTGGCCGGGGTGGACCTGATAGGTGAGGCAGGCGTCGGTGATGTCCTTGACCGACCCGTCGTTCCGCCGCATCCGGTGCGGAAGTCGGGCCCAGCCCCACGCCACCAGTTCCCCGCCGGAGAACCACAGCCGACGCGGCCGGCCCCTGTCCTCGTCGGCGCGCCCCTTGCCCCAGTTCCAGGCCAGCTCGCCGACCATCGCTTCGGCGTTCACCAGCTCCGGGCGGACGGCGGTGACTCGCTGCGCCAGCCCCTGCATGAGCCGCAGTTCCGCGGCGGTGACAAGCTCGACGTTCGTCATAGTGCGCCACCGTGTCAGAGCCCCGCGAAGTCGGCGAACCGTTTTCCGGGGCGCCGACCCGACATCCACCGCCGCGCGTCACGAACCGAACACCGTCAGGGCCAACACGCCCTGCTTCAGAACCAGTTCACTTACCGTGGCGCTACTTCGTCACCTTCACCGAGTCGAACGTCGTCCCCTCCGGCCCGATGCACACGAACCAGTTGGACGATGAACCGGCCGCCGGTCGGATCGCCGATTCGTCGCTGTTGACGTCGGCGCCCTCCGCGACCCTGCGGGCGACGGTCGACCTGCCGTCCTTCCAGCTGCACGTGACCTCCTGGGCGGTCTTGGCGACCTGGCCGATCACCAGGCGCTGCGGGGTGGTGTGCTTCGGGTCCAGGGAGAGCGCGACCGATTCGAGGTCGGTGCCCGCCATGACGTCCTTCGTGTCGACCGACTTCTGCGTGAGGAAGGCCGGCTTCCCGTCCCCGATGCTCCGGCGTGTGAAGAACGACGATTTACCGACCAGTTGGGACGATTTACTCACGTCCACCGGCACCTCGCCGTACGCCTTCATGCGCTGCAACTGGGCCCAGGCCTCCCCCTCGTCGCGCGGGGCACCCCACTCGTCGACGGTGACCCACCACTCCTTGCCGCCGACATCGCCCGTGCCGAGGACGGTCTCCTGCGGCGCGTACACATGCCGCTCCTCGGGTGTCGACGGCTCGGTCGCCCGCTGTGTCGCCGCCGGTGACACCTCGATCCCGTTCCCGTCGCGCAGGCCGGCCAGCGCGAGCGTGCCCGACGTGCCCGTGATCACCAGGGCCGCGGCCGTCGCGAGTGCCCAGCGGCGGGTCCGGCGTCGGCGGCCGCCGCGGATCACCGCCTGGTAGGGGGCTATGCCGATCTCGACCTCGTCCGCGGCGTCGGCCAGCAGGAGGGCGATGTCTCTGTCCGTCATGGTCTGGTTCGTCTCCTGGTCCGCGCTCATCACTTCCGCCCTCCCTGCGTCACCATCTCGGCGAGTCCCGGTATGGCGCGGAGTTTCGCGATCCCCTTGGCCGCGTTGCTCTTCACCGCGCCGACCGAGCAGCCCATCGCCTGGGCCGTCTGTGTCTCGGTCAGGTCTTCCCAGTACCGCAGCACCACCGCCTCCCGCTGCCTGGGCGGCAGTTGGGCCAGTGCCTGCAACAGGGCGCTGCGGTCCTCGGCCTGGGCGATGCGGTCACCGGTGTCGGCGATCTCGCGCGCCAGGCCCGAGTCGTCCTTGGGCGCCAGGAACTCCTTGAGCCGTCTGCGGTGTTTGCGTGCGTGTGCGTTGATCATCACGCGCCGTACGTACGCCTCCGGATCGTCGGCCGCGCCGACCTTGCGCCAGGCCACAAAGGTCTGTTCGAGCGTCGACTGGACCAGATCCTCCGCGGCGTGCTGCTCCCCCGTCAGAAGAAATGCCGTCCGCATCAGCCGCGGCCAGCGGCCGATGACAAAGCTCTGGAACCCGTCATCCCGAGCCTCCCGAGCCTGCTTGCGATCCCCCATGGGCACCTCCTAGATGTCTAAAGGAGTCCATGAGCCGCCCGGACCGTTGCCTCACTTCTCAAAAACCCTTGCCTCACTTCTCGAAACTCGTGGAAGCCGTGCCCTCCGCACTTCTGGAGGCCGTGCTCTCAGCACTTCTGGAGGCCGTTCCCTTCGCACTTCTGGAAGCCGCGTCCTCCGCGTCCACCGCGACATCCCCGTCCGCGCTCGCGCTCCCGCCGCTCACCCCGGCCACGGCAGGCCCCGCCCCCTTCC
>NZ_JBXVPZ010000722.1:0-3239 GCF_057961495.1 Streptomyces sp. P5F9
GGGCGGGAACGCCCCCAAGGTCCCCGCCCCGCGCGCGTCCGGAGGCGGCGGCCCGCGCTCCGCCGACGACGTCCGCCGCCAGATCAAGGGGTTCACCTCCGCGAGCGCGGTCGCCCCCGGCGAGGCGCTCGACTTCCATGTCACGGTCGACCCGCCCCAGGAGTTCGCCGTCGACGTGTACCGCATCGGCCACTACGGCGGTGACGGCGCCGCCAAGATCACCACCAGCCCCCGTCTCTCCGGCATCGTGCAGCCCCCGCCGCTCACCGCCGACCGCACGGTCTCCTGCCACCACTGGTGGCTGTCCTGGCGGCTCCAGATCCCGAGCTACTGGAGCATCGGCGCCTACGTGGCCGTCCTCACCACCGCCGACGGCTACCGCTCGCACATCCCGTTCACGGTCCGCGACAGCCACCCCGCCGACCTGCTCCTCCTCCTGCCCGACATCACATGGCAGGCCTACAACCTCTACCCGGAGGACGGCCACACCGGCGCGAGCCTCTACCACGCCTGGGACGGCGACGGCCGCCTCCTCGGCGAGTCCGAGGCCGCGACGACGGTCTCCTTCGACCGCCCGTACGCGGGCGCGGGCCTGCCCCTCCACGTCGGCCACGCCTACGACTTCATCCGCTGGGCCGAGCGCTACGGCTACGACCTCGCCTACGCCGACGCCCGCGACCTGCACTCCGGACGCGTGGACCCCACCCGCTACCGGGGGTTGGTCTTCCCGGGCCACGACGAGTACTGGTCGACCCAGATGCGCCGTACCGTCGAACGCGCCCGCGACCACGGCACGTCCCTCGTCTTCCTCTCCGCCAACACCATGTACTGGCAGGTGGAGTTGGGACCGTCCCCGTCCGGCGTCCCCGACCGTCTGCTCACCTGCCGCAAGCGCCGGGGCCCGGGCAAACCGGTGCTGTGGCGTGAAGTCGACCGCCCCGAGCAGCAGTTGGTCGGCATCCAGTACGCGGGCCGGGTGCCCGAGCCGTACCCCCTGATCGTCCGCAACGCCGACCACTGGCTGTGGGAGGCGACCGGCGCCGGCGAGGGCGACCCGGTCGAGGGCCTGGTCGCGGGCGAGGCCGACCGCTACTTCCCGCGCACCCAGCTGCCCCCGCACGAGGAGCGCATCCTGCTCGCCCACTCCCCGTACGCGGACGGCGAGGGCGCCCTCCGCCACCAGGAGACGTCCCTGTACCGGGCGCCGTCCGGCTCCCTCGTCTTCGCCTCCGGCACCTTCGCCTGGTCACCGGCCCTGGACCGCCCCGGCCATGTGGACGCCCGTGTCCAGCGCGCCACGGCCAACCTCCTGGACCGCATCTGCAAGCACGACTGACCCCGCGACCAGGGGGCGGTCACACATACGGGACAATCGAGCCAGTTGGAGAGACCCACTGGAGGAACCCGTGTCCGGATTCGTAGAAAAGCCCGAGCCGCTCCAGGTTCCGGGCCTGACGCACCTCCACACCGGCAAGGTGCGCGAGCTGTACCAGAACGAGGCGGGCGACCTCGTGATGGTCGCCAGCGACCGCATGTCCGCGTACGACTGGGTACTGCCCACGGAGATCCCCGACAAGGGCCGAGTCCTCACCCAGCTCTCCCTCTGGTGGTTCGACCAGCTCGCCGACCTGATCCCCAACCACGTCCTCGGTACCGATCTCCCGCCCGGCGCCCCCGCCGACTGGGCGGGCCGAACGCTCATCTGCAAGTCCCTCCAGATGGTTCCGGTGGAGTGCGTGGCCCGCGGCTACCTCACCGGCTCCGGCCTGCTGGAGTACAACGCCTCCCGCACGGTCTGCGGCCTCGCCCTCCCCGAGGGCCTGGTCGACGGCAGCGAACTCCCGGCCCCGATCTTCACCCCGGCCACGAAGGCCGCTGTAGGGGAGCACGACGAGAACGTGTCGTACGAGGAGGTCGCCCGTCAGGTCGGCGCCGACACCGCCGCGCAGCTGCGCCAGGCGACCCTCGCGGTCTACGGCCGGGCCCGGGACATCGCGCGCGACCGGGGCATCATCCTCGCGGACACGAAGTTCGAGTTCGGCTACGACGGCGAGACGCTGATCGCGGCCGACGAGGTCCTCACCCCGGACTCGTCCCGGTTCTGGCCGGCCGAGACCTGGGAGCCGGGCCGCGCGCAGCCGTCGTACGACAAGCAGTTCGTGCGCGACTGGCTGACCGGCCCGGAGTCCGGCTGGGACCGCGGGAGCGAGCAGCCGCCGCCGGCACTTCCGCAGCAGGTTGTGGACGCGACGCGCGCGAAGTACATCGAGGCGTACGAGCGCCTCACGGGCCTGAACTGGGCCTAGAGGGCATGAAAAACCCCGGTCCACCCGGACCGGGGTTTTTGCCTTGAGCGGACGACCAGGTTCGAACTGGCGACCTCAACCTTGGCAAGGTTGCGCTCTACCAACTGAGCTACGTCCGCGCTGCGCCGTGGCGCGAGAGCAACTATACCCAACCTCGCTCGCGTGCGAGACGCACTGCCGCATGACGGTTCTCGGCCCCGAGTTTCGAGACCGCGGAGGAGAGATAGTTCCGTACAGTCCCCTGCGAGAGCGCGGCCCGTTCGGCGATCTCCGCGACGGGCGCCCCGTCGGCGGCCAGCTCCAGCACCTCGGCCTCACGGGCGGTCAGCGGCGAGTCCCCGGCGGAGATCGCGTCGGCGGCCAACTCTGGGTCGACATAACGATTTCCGGCATACACGGTACGAATGATCTCGGCGAGCCGCTGCGCACTGACGGTCTTCGGCACGAACCCCCGCACCCCGGCCGCCAGCGCCCGCTTGAGATGCCCGGGCCGCCCGTGCCCGGTCACGATCAGCACCCGGCACCCCGGCAACTCGGCCCGCAACGATGTGGCCACCTTCACACCGTCCGCCCCCGGCATCTGAAGATCCAGCACCGCCACATCCGGCACATGAGCCCGAGCCATGGCAAGCGCCTCGGGCCCGGTCGCGGCCTCGGCGACCACCACGAGGTCGTCCTCCAGCCCGAGCAGGGCGGCGAGCGCACCCCGGATGAGGTGCTCGTCATCGGCGAGCAGGAGTCGTACGACGGGGGCAGTCACGCGACGGCCCCGGTCACGTCCGGCAACGGCACCGTCGCCACCACCCTGAACCGGTCCTCGCCCACGGTCCCCGCCTCCAGTTCTCCACCCACGGCGGTGAGCCGCTCCCGCAGTCCCACCAGTCCTGCCCCGCCGTTCTCCCCGGTGAGCCCCACCGGCCCGGGCCTCTCACC
>NZ_JBXVPZ010000723.1:0-3227 GCF_057961495.1 Streptomyces sp. P5F9
CCGCGCCCGCCCGGCCGCGGGGCCCGGCGCCGCTCCACGCCTATCACTCCCCGGCGCCGCACGGAACGGTACTCAGGGGCACGCCCCGGGCACAGTCCCCTGCCTCACCGGCCACACAGGTTGTCCACAGCGGCTGCCCGCAGGTTATCCACAGCCGTTGACACCTCTCCTCGGCACATCCCACCATTGAATCCCCGAACCGAACGATCGGTCGCCCGCTGACCGCATGGCCGGACGCCGAACGACCCGTCGACCGCTAGTACATACCCCGTAGCGCACACCCCGGAGGTGCGCCCGTTCCCTTCTTCTAGAACCTGTTCTATCTTGACGCTCCGTCAGGTCTGGTCGGACGTCCGGCTGTTGGCCGGTGTGTGCGTGCGGGAGGGCAGGGATCGTGGACTTCACCTTCAGCGAGGAGCAGCAGGCGGCGGCCGAGGCGGCGGCGGGGGTGTTCGCCGATGTCGCGCCGGACGGTGTGCCCAGTCCGGCCGACACCACGGGCGCCGTCGCCGACGACTTCGACCGCGCGCTGTGGGCCAGGCTCGCCGAGGCGGACCTGCTGAGCCTGCTCCTCGACGAGGCATACGGCGGCGCGGGCCTGGACGCGATCGCCCTGTGCCTGGTGCTGCGGGAGTCGGCGAAGGTGCTGGCTAGGGTGCCGCTCCTGGAGAGCAGCGCGGCCGCGGCGACCGTACAGGCCTACGGCGGCGAGGAGTTGAGGTCCGCCCTGCTCACCCGGGCCGGCCGCGGCGACCTAGTGCTGACCGTCGCCGCGCACGGACGTACCGGCCACGACCCGGCCGAACTCGCCGTGACGGCACGGCGGGACGGTGACCGATGGGTGCTGGACGGGATGCAGACCGCGGTGCCGTGGGCGCACAACGCGGACCTGGTCGTCGTACCGGCGCACACGGACGCCGGCCGCACCGTCCTCGCGCTGGTCGCCCCGGACCGCGAGGGTGTCGTCCTCGCCGAGCAGATCTCCACCACGGGCGAGCGGCTCGGCGAACTGCGCCTGGAATCCGTGCCGATCGCGAGGGTCGACGTCATCGATGCCGACGGCGCCTGGGAGTGGCTGCGAGATCTGCTGACCGCCGGCAGCTGCGCGCTGGCCCTCGGCCTCGGCACCGCCGTGCTCCGCATGACCGGCGAATACACCAGCAGGCGCGAGCAGTTCGGGTTCCCCGTCGCGACCTTCCAGGCCGTCGCCGTACAGGCCGCCGACCGCTACATCGACCTGCGCGCGATGGAGGCCACCCTGTGGCAGGCGGCGTGGCGGATCGCCTCGGGGGCATCGGGCGCACTGCCCGCCGCCGCGGACCTGGCCGTGGCCAAGATCTGGGCGGCGGAGGGGGTACGACGGGTCGTGCAGACCGCGCAGCATCTGCACGGAGGGTTCGGCGCCGACACCGAATACCCCCTGCACCGGTACCACGCCTGGGCCAAGCACCTGGAGTTGTCGCTCGGCCCGGCGGCAGCACACGAGGAGGCCTTGGGGGATCTGCTGGCGGCCCATCCGCTGGGCTGAACCCGGCCCGCGCCCACCGCAGTTGCAGCTACAGCTACAGCTACAGCTACAGCTACAGCTACAGCTACAGCACGAAACCCGGCTGGCCCTCGTCCGTGACGACGGGTCGGCCCGCGGCGGCCCACACCTGCATGCCGCCGTCGACGTTCACCGCGTCGATGCCCTGCTGGGCCAGGTACATCGTGACCTGGGCCGAACGCCCGCCGGAGCGGCAGATCACATGGACCCGGCCGTCCTGCGGCGCCGCCTCGGTCAACTCGCCGTACCGGGCCACGAATTCACTGATGGGGATGTGCAGCGCCCCCGTGGCGTGACCCGCCTGCCACTCGTCGTCCTCGCGGACGTCCAGCAGGAAGTCGCCGTCCTTGAGGTCTCCGACCTCGACCGTGGGCACACCAGTTCCGAAACTCATGCCCCGACGCTACCCGACGGGCCTTCCGACGCGTGCGGCTGCGAGAGCAGGTTCGCCAGCTCCGCCTCCCGCTCGGCGACCTGGGCGAGCAACTGCTCGGCGATCTCGTCGAGGAGACGGTCCGGGTCGTCCGGGGCGATGCGGAGCATGGAGCCGATGGCGCCCTCCTCCAGCTCGCGGGCGACGAGGGTGAGGAGTTCCTTGCGGTGGGCGAGCCATTCGAGGCGGGCGTAGAGCTCCTCGCTGGGGCTCGGGCCGCGCTCCGCGGGGGCCGGTCCGGCGGCCCACTCCTCGGCCAGCTCGCGCAGCAGCGGGGCGTCACCGCGGCTGTAGGCGGCGTTGACCCGGGTGATGAACTCCTCACGCCGCTTGCGCTCGTCGTCGTCCTGCGCCAGATCGGGGTGGGCCTTGCGGGCCAGCTCGCGGTAGAGCTTGCGGGCCTCCTCGCTGGGGCGCACCCGCTGCGGGGGCCGGACCGGCTGGTCCGTGAGCATCGCCTCGGCCTCCGGGAACAGCCCGCTGCCGTCCATCCAGCCGTGGAACAGCTCCTCGACCGCGGGCATCGGCATCACCCGGGCCCGCGCCTCGTCCGCCTTGCGGATGTCCTCAGGGTTGCCGGTGCGTGCGGCCAGGGCCTCGGCGATCCGGGCGTCCAGCTCGTCGAGGCGGGTGTACATCGGGCCGAGCTTCTGGTGATGCAGCCGGGAGAAGTTCTCGACCTCGATGCGGAAGGTGTCCACCGCGATCTCGTACTCGATCAACGCCTGCTCGGCGGCGCGCACGGCCCGCTCCAACCGCTCCTCGGGCCGGGGGGCGGCAGCGTCCGCGGGGTCAGCGGGGTCGGCGGGGTCAGCCGGGTGGGCGTCGGCCGCACGGGCGTCGGCCTCAGAGGAGTTGGCCTCAGGGGCGTCGGCCGCACCGCCCTCGGTGCCCTCGCTCACGGAACCGTCGCCCGCCACGGCTCCGGCGGCGGACGGCACCTCGGCACCCGTCTGCTCCGGCACCGGTTCACCAACGGGTGCGGACTGGGACTGCTCAGCTTCCGGGGTCGTCACCCGCCCAGCGTAGGCCACGGCCCGACGGGCTACGGGGCATCGGTTGGGCTGGGGCCTTGTGAACCACGGGTGACCTCGGGTGACCTCACCGACGGTGGGGCATCGGCTGTGGGAGCAGTGCCTTGTGTCGGCACGTCGGCTGCGCTGCCCGTGCCTTGTGAACGACGGGTCATGTCACCGCCGGTGCGGGTCTCGCCCGGCGACGGGCTGTCCGAGGGCCCCCGCCCCGATC
>NZ_JBXVPZ010000724.1:0-3216 GCF_057961495.1 Streptomyces sp. P5F9
CCCACCACCTGCGCGGTCCCGGACGCCTCCACGATCACGGCGACGGTGATCGCCGCCCCCAGCACCGGCACCAGCACGTGCCGCCACCACACCACCGGCCCACCCCGGCGTCGTACCGCGAACCACCCCACCACGCTCGCGTGCAGCAACGTGAACGCGGTCAGCGCGCCGATGTCCACGACCGAGACCAGGTGGTCGAGGCCGTCGTCGCGGCGGGCCGCCCAGACCGCGGCGATCAGGGTGATGACCGCCGCCGACAGCAGGGCGACCCTCGGCACCCCGGAGTCGGTCTTCGACAGGGCGCGGGGGAGGCGCCGGTCGCGGGCCATCGCGAACACCAGGCGGCCCGCCGCCGCCTGCCCGGCCAGCGCCGCGAACGCCGCGCCGATCGCCTTGCTGACGGCCACCAGGTTGTGCAGCCAGTCGCCCACCGAGACGTCGACCGCGTCGTAGAACGCCGATCCCTGTTTCCCCGGGTCGGCGGCCAGCTGTGCGGATGTCGTCGGCTCCAGGAGGGCGACCAGGTACGTCTGGGCGATGAACAGCACGCCGACCAGGGCGAGGCAGAACAGCAGCGCCCTGGCGACCTTCTCGGAGCCGCCGGTGACCTCCTCCGCGAAGGTGGCGACCGCGTCGAAGCCCAGGTAGGACAGGACGGCGACCGAGACCGCGCCGATCACCGCCGACAGCGCGAACGCGCCCTGCGTGCCGTCCCCGGACAGCGGCGACAGCCAGCCCCGTTCGGCGCCGTCGCGCGCGAGGACGACGATCGCCGACACGACGAAGATGATGAGGACGACGATCTCCATCGCGAGGACGAGGAAGCCCACGCGGGCCGCCGCACGCACACCCCAGAGGTTGAGGCAGGTCGTGATGGCGACCGCCAGCGCGGTCCACACCCACCGGGAGACGTCCGGGACCAGCGCGTTCATGGCGATCCCGGAGAAGAGGTAGGCGACGGCGGGGATCAGGACGTAGTCCAGCATCGCCATCCAGCCGGCGATGAACCCGGCCTCCCTGCCGAGCCCCACGCGCGCGTAGGCGAACACCGAGCCCGCCTGAGGGACGACCCGCACCATCTGCGCGTAGCTGAACGCCGTGAACGCCATCGCGACCGTGGCCACGATGTAGACCAGCGCGACCGCGCCGTGCGACTTGGCGTCCAGGGTGCCGAAGACGCCGACCGGTGCCATGGGGGCGATGAACAGCAGCCCGTAGACGACGAGATCGCGGAAACCGAGGCTGCGCCGCAGCTGGGGTCCGTCGCCGGCCGCGGTCTCCGTGGCCGTGGCCGTACCGCTGTCCCTGTCCGCCATCTCGCGTCTCCCGTACGTCGTGCCCGGCCCCCACCCCTCCCACTCCACGGCCAGTCTCCCCAAGGAGGCGATCTTTGACCCGTCGAGCGCGGCCTTACGATGGGACGCATGACTGCTTCGTCTGGCCGCCGTGTCCTGCTCGCCGCCCCCCGGGGCTACTGCGCGGGTGTGGACCGCGCCGTGATCGCCGTCGAGAAAGCCCTTGAGCAGTACGGGGCTCCGATCTATGTCCGGCACGAGATCGTGCACAACAAGTACGTCGTCCAGACCCTGGAGAAGAAGGGCGCCATCTTCGTCGAGCGGACCGAGGAGGTCCCCGAGGGGAACATCGTGATGTTCTCCGCGCACGGCGTCGCGCCCGTCGTCCACGACGAGGCCAAGCAGGGCCGCCTCGCCACCATCGACGCGACCTGCCCCCTGGTGACCAAGGTCCACAAGGAAGCCGTCCGTTTCGCCGACGACGACTTCGACATCCTGCTGATCGGTCACGAGGGCCACGAGGAGGTCATCGGCACCTCCGGAGAGGCCCCCGACCACATCACCCTGGTCGACGGCCCGTCCGACGTCGCCAAGGTCGAGGTGCGGGACCCGTCCAGGGTCGTATGGCTGTCCCAGACCACCCTCTCGGTCGACGAGACCATGGAGACGGTCGACGCCCTGAAGGAGAAGTTCCCGCAGCTCATCTCCCCGCCCAGCGACGACATCTGCTACGCCACGCAGAACCGCCAGCTCGCCGTGAAGCAGATGGGCGAGGAGGCCGACCTGGTGATCGTGGTCGGCTCGAAGAACTCCTCCAACTCCGTACGGCTCGTCGAGGTCGCCAAGCTGGCCGGCGCCCGCGCCGCCTACCTGGTGGACTTCGCCGACGAGATCGAGGAGGCCTGGCTGGAGGGCGTGACCACGGTCGGCGTCACCTCGGGCGCCTCCGTACCGGAGATCCTGGTCGAACAGGTCCTGGAATGGCTGTCCGGCCGCGGCTTCGAGGACGTCGAGCTGGTCAAGGCGGCCGAGGAGTCCATCACGTTCTCGCTGCCCAAGGAACTCCGCCGTGACCTGCGCGAAGAGGCGGCGGCACTGGTCGCCGAGCGCACCGGTGCGGACCGTACGACCCCCTCCGGGCAGTGACTGTCAGTCGTACGTCGTAGCGTGGAGCCATGCAGATCTTCGGCGTGGACATCGGTGGATCCGGGATCAAGGGCGCCCCTGTGGACCTGGACAAGGGCGAATTGACGGAAGAGCGGTACAAGGTGCTGACCCCGCACCCGGCGACGCCGGACGGAGTGGCCGACGGCGTGAAGGAAGTCGTCGACCACTTCGGCTGGACGGGACCGGTCGGGTTCACGTTTCCGGGCGTGGTCACCGGCGGTGCCACGATCCGTACGGCGGCGAACGTCGACAAGAGCTGGATCGACCGGGACGCGGGCGCGCTGTTCAGCGAGAGACTGGGCGGCCTCCCGGTGACGGTCGTCAACGACGCGGACGCGGCGGGCGTTGCCGAGATGCACTTCGGCGCCGGCCAGGGTCGCAAGGGCACGGTGATCCTGCTGACCTTCGGCACGGGCATCGGCAGCGCCCTGTTCGTCAACGGCGCCCTGGTCCCCAACACGGAGCTGGGCCACCTCGAACTGAACGGCCACGACGCCGAGAAGAAGGCGTCCAGCAAGGCCAAGGAGGACGGCGAGCTGACGTGGGAGCACTGGGCCCACCGCGTCCAGAAGTACCTCGCCCACGTCGAGATGCTGTTCTCGCCCGAGCTGTTCATCATCGGCGGCGGAGTCAGCCGCAAGGCCGACAAGTTCCTGCACTTCATCGAGGACATCAAGGCCGAGATCGTCCCGGCGCAGCTGCAGAACAACGCGGGGATCGTGGGGGCGGCGATGCATGCGGCGGGGGACGACTA
>NZ_JBXVPZ010000725.1:0-3185 GCF_057961495.1 Streptomyces sp. P5F9
GTGGCGGCGCGGCGGGCGGGGGTGCTGCCGTGAGAGGAGCGGACGTACCCCCCGAGGCGGCTCCCGCGACGACCGGCTATTCATTCATCGGAGCTTTGAATTTCCTCATGCCGCACGGTTGTTATTTCCCTCACGACCCCATCCATCCGAATTTCAAGGACTGATTGCCTAATATTGGCCCGGACACGACACACGAGGGGAGCGGTGACCGTGCGACGGGACTTCAAGGAGCCTGCCAGAACGCGCCCCGACCTGGTCATCGGCCGGGAGGAGATGTTCAACGCCGCCCGTGACCAGCTCGCCGAGGGCGGCAGTGTGCTGCTCCACGGCCCCGCCGGAATTGGAAAGTCGACCGTCCTGCGGGCGCTGGCCGCGGAATACGGCGAGACGGCGCGGACCGTGTTGCGCTGCTCGGCCACGGAGTCCGAATCCCACCTCCCCTTCCTGGCCCTCGCCGACCTCCTCGGTCTGGTCCTGGACGAGGTGTCCGAGCGACTGCCCGTCGCCCAGCGCACGGCACTGGAATCCGCGCTCACCGGCCGCGGCGAGTCCTCCCTCCAGCGCGACGGCCTCGCACTGCGTCTCGCCGTCCTGTCGGCGCTGCGCGCCCTGGCGGCCGACGGTCCCGTGTTCGTCGTGGCGGACGATCTGCAGTGGCTGGACCCGGCCAGCGCGGAGCTCCTCGGGTTCGCCGCGCGGCGGCTCGGGGACACCCAGGTGCAGATGGTGTTCGCGGTGCGGACCGAGGGACAGGAGTACGACCGGTATCTGAGCGCGTCGCCGCCGGACACGCTCGCGTTCCGGCTCAGTCCGCTGTCCCGGGCGCAGGTGTCGGCGCTGCTCGACCACCGCGGGTACACCGGGCTGCCGCGTTCCACGGTCCGCGAGATCCACCGTACGAGTGGCGGAAACCCGTTGTTCGCGCTGGAGTTGGGGCGCGCGCTGGCCGAGAACCCGACCCCGCCGAGACCGGGCGAGCCGCTGCCCGTGCCGACGTCGCTACGCGCGTTGGTGCTGAGCCGGCTCGACATGCTGCCCGCCGAGGCCCGCCGCACGCTCCTGGTCGCGAGCGCGGGCGCCCGCCCGACAGTGTCCCTGCTGCAGAACGCCGGCCGCGAGAACGCCGAGGCCGAGACCGCCCAGGCCGCCGAACTCGGCCTGCTGGCAACGGAACCCGAGGGTCCGGCCGTACGGTTCGCGCATCCGCTGATCTCGGCCGCGCTGTACGCGGAGGCACCCGCGCAGGAGCGGCGGGCCGCGCACGCGGCGCTGTCGACGGCGGCCTCCGACCCCATCGAGCGCGCCCGGCATCTGGCGCTGGCCACCACCGGCACCGACCCGGAGGTCGCCGCCCGGCTCGCCGAGGCCGCGACCCTGGCCCGCGACCGCGGGGCGCCCTCGGTCGCCGCGTCGCTCGGACTGCTCGCCGCCCGGCACACTCCGGGCGACAGCGTGCCGGGCCCGGACGAGCGCCGGTTGCAGGCCTCGGAGGACGCGATCACCGCCGGCGAGCTGGACCTCGCCCGGGACATCGCGCGCGAGGTGCTGACCCGGACCTCGGTGCCCGCCGAGCGGGTGCGGGCCTGGATCATCGTGATCGACACCGCCGGTCACTCCATGGCCGACGTCGACGCCGTCTTCCCGCAGGCACTCGCCGACGCGGGCGACGACCCCCGGCTGCTCGCCCTGGTCCGCTACCAACTGGCCTGGCGCGCCCTGCTGGTTGAGGGCGACTTCGCCGAGGCCCGCGCGGAGACCGCACGCTCGGCGGAACTCGCCGCGCGCGCCGGCGACCGGCGCACCGAACTCCTCGCGCTCTCCTTCCAGGCGCAGACCGAGACCCTGATGGGTCATCCGGACGCCCCGCTCACCATCAAGCGCGCGCTGAAGGAGCCCCAGGACCCGCGGGTGGCGTGCCATCACAACGGCGCGGGCTCGGCCAGGTTCCGCTGGCTGGTGATGAGCGATCAGCTGCCCGAGGCACGCGCGACCATCACCGCGCTGCTGCGCGAGGTGCGGCGGCGCGGGTCGGTGGAGAGCGAGGTGCACTTCCTGCGCGGCTTCGCCGAGACCGAACTGCGCTCCGGGCACTGCGGCCGCGCCCTCGACCTGGCCCGGGAGGGGCTCCGGCTGGCCCGCGACTCCGGGATCGGCCAGACGGCGTCCGCGATGCTCACCGCACTCGCGGAGGCCTCCGGCGGTGACGTCGAGGAGGGGCTCGCGCTGGCCCGCGAGGCGGTCGAGCACGCCGAGGAGGACGGCGACCAGATGTATCTCTCCCGTGCCCTCGGGGCCCTGGGATACGCCCAGTTGGTCGCCGGGGACGCCCACGGGACCGTCCGCTCGCTGCGCCGGGTCCGCGAACTGGAGCAGGCCCTCGGAGTGACCGACCCGGCGCGCGGCCGCTGGCACGGCGACCTCGCCGAGGCCCTCGTCCGCATCGGCGAGACCACCGAGGCCCAGGACGTCATCGACGTGACCCGGGAACGCGCGCTGCGCCTCGGCCGCGAGAGCGTCCTCGCCGTACTCGACCGCGCCGAGGCGCTCGTCCGGGCGGCACGCGGCGAACACGACGAGGCCGTAGCCCAACTGACGTCCGTCCAGGACCGCCTCGCCAAACTGGGCTACGGCCTGGAGGAGGCCCGCGCCGCCTTCGCCCTGGCGTCGCTGCGCACCGGACAGCCCGGGCCCACGTCGTACGACGAGGCGACCCGGCTGTTCCGCCGCTGCCGGGCGCTGCCCTGGCTGCGGCAGGTGGACGAGGCGGCCGTCACCAAGGCGCCGGAGCCGGCGCCCGTGCCCACGCCCGTGCCCACCCTCGAAGGGCTCGACGGGCTGGCCTCGATGGAGCGTCAGGTCGCCGCGCTCGTCATGGAGGGCGCCACCAACCGGGAGATCGCCGCCCGCCTGTTCATCAGCGTCAAGACGGTCGAGGCGACCCTGACCCGGGTCTACCGCAAGCTGGGGATCCGCTCGCGGGTGGATATCGTCCGACTGGCGGCGGGGCGCCGTCCGAACTGAGGACCCTACGGGTTTACTGTGCGGCGACCGAGGGTTTTCCCTGCCCAACTCCCCTAGGGGGTTCCCTCATTGGGAGCAGGGTGTTCCGGGTTCTAGCTTATGGGTGTGCCGCTCGCCCGGGCATACGGGGGTCGGTCCCGCGACCCCCGTTGCACCCCCCACAC
>NZ_JBXVPZ010000726.1:0-3021 GCF_057961495.1 Streptomyces sp. P5F9
AGGAGGCGATCCGCTACGGCTGGAACTACGCGCAGCTGCTCGCCAACGGCCCGAGCCGCGACGCCCTCGTGCCCAGCCCCGTCATGCGCGCCATGGCAGAGGGGATGACCGCGCGCGTCGAGGAGTTGACCCGCATCCCGGCCGACGTACAGGACTCGCTCATCACGATCCTGTCCGAGAAGACGCTGCCGATACCGGAGTTGGGACAGGAGGTGCAGGCCGTCCGCGGCTTCAACCTGATCGCCACGGCCAACGACCGCGACCGCGGGGTCAACGACCTCTCCAGCGCCCTGCGCCGCCGTTTCAACACGGTGGTGCTGCCGCTGCCGGAGAGCGCGGACGCCGAGGTCGAGATCGTCGCCCGCCGCGTCGACCAGATCGGCCGCTCCCTGGACCTGCCGGCGGTGCCGGAGGGCGTCGACGAGATCCGCCGGGTGGTGACCGTCTTCCGCGAACTGCGCGACGGGATCACGGCGGACGGGCGGACGAAGCTCAAGTCGCCCAGCGGCACGCTGTCGACGGCCGAGGCGATCTCCGTCGTCACCAACGGGCTCGCCCTGGCAGCCCACTTCGGCGATGGACTGCTGCGGCCGAGCGGTGTCGCCGCGGGCATCCTCGGCGCAGTGGTCCGCGATCCGGCGGCCGACCGGGTCATCTGGCAGGAGTACCTGGAGGCGGTCGTCCGCGAGCGCGACGGCTGGAAGGACTTCTACCGGGCCTGCCGGGAGGCGAGCGCGTGAGCGACTTCAGGGGGCTGGTCGACGACGACTCCAGCTGGAGCTGCTGGAGCCGGAGCCGGAGCGGGAGCGGGATCCGGAGGGGAGGGGGACGAAGTGGCGGGAACTGAGGGGACTGGCGGCCGGGGCGCCGGGCCGCTGTTGCTCGGGGTGCGGCATCACGGACCCGGTTCGGCGCGGGCCGTGCGGGCGGCGCTGGACGCGGCCCGGCCGCGGGTCGTACTGATCGAAGGGCCGCCCGAGGCCGACGTGTTGATCCCGCTGGCCGCCGACGAGGACATGCGGCCCCCGGTCGCGCTGCTCGCCCACGCCGTGGACGAGCCGGGCCGCTCGGCGTTCTGGCCACTGGCCGAGTTCTCCCCGGAGTGGGTCGCGATCCGCTGGGCCCTGGAACACGAGGTCCCGGCCCGCTTCATCGACCTCCCGGCCACGCACACGCTGGCGTGGGGAAAGGACGACGCCGAGGGCGAGTTGACGGGGGAGGAGCAGCCGCCGGACCCGACTGCCGAGACACCGACTCCCGCGACCCCGCCCGGCGAGTCCCCTTCTGGCTCGGACCTCACTGGCCCGGACCTCCGCGTCGATCCCCTCGCCGT
The DNA here is from genome assembly GCF_057961495.1 of Streptomyces sp. P5F9. NCBI lineage: Bacteria > Bacillati > Actinomycetota > Actinomycetes > Kitasatosporales > Streptomycetaceae > Streptomyces > Streptomyces sp. P5F9. The sequence goes on from NZ_JBXVPZ010000726.1 coordinate 1,334, forward strand.
CCTCGCCGAAACCGCCGGCTACGACGATCCCGAGCGCTGGTGGGAGGACGTCGTCGAGCACCGGGGTGTGGGGGAGAGGGACGCGTTCGCGCCGTTCACCGCGTTGGAGGAGGCGATGGGGGCGCTGCGCGAGACGTACGGGGCCGGCGGGCACCAGCGGGATCTTGTGCGTGAGGCCTATATGCGGCTCCAAGTGCGGGCGGCGCAGCGGGAGTTCGAGGACGACGTGGCCGTGGTGTGCGGGGCCTGGCACGTGCCCGCGCTGCGGCAGAAGGCGTCCGTCGCCGCGGACCGTGCGCTGCTGAAGGGGCTGCCCAAGGTCAAGGCCGATCTGACCTGGGTGCCGTGGACGCACCGCCGGCTGTCGCGGGCCAGCGGGTACGGCGCGGGTATCGACTCGCCGGGCTGGTACGGCCATCTGTTCGGCGCGCCGGACCGGCCGGTCGAGCGGTGGATGACCAAGGTGGCGGGACTGTTCCGGGAGGAGGACCGGATCGTCTCCCCGGCCCATGTCATCGAGGCCGTACGGCTGGCGGAGACCCTCGCGGTGATGCGCGGCCGTCCGTTGCCGGGGCTCGGTGAGACCACCGACGCGGTGCGCGCGGTGATGTGCGAGGGCTCGGACGTCCCGCTGTCGCTGGTGCACGACCGGCTCGTCGTCGGGGATGTGCTGGGCGAGGTGCCGCCGGGTGCGCCCGCCGTGCCGTTGCAGCGCGACCTCGACCGGTCGCAGCGCAGGCTGCGGATCAAACCGGAGGCACTGGAGCGGGAGTTGGAGCTCGACCTGCGCAAGGAGACCGACGCCGGGCGCAGCAGGCTCCTGCACCGGCTGCGGCTGCTGCGTATCGAGTGGGGCGAGCCGGCCGCGTCGCGGGGGAGCACGGGTACGTTCCGGGAGACCTGGCGGCTGCGCTGGGAGCCGGAGTTGGCGGTGCGGGTCGCCGAGGCGGGGGTGTGGGGGACCACCGTGCTGGCGGCGACGACCGCGAAGGCGGAGGCGGACGCGGTGGGGGCGCAGAGTCTCGCCGACGTCACTGCACTCGCCGAGCGCTGCCTGCTGGCCGAACTGCCGGACGCGCTCCCGGTGGTGATGAAGGTCCTCGCCGACCGCGCGGCCCTCGACACGGACGTCGGCCATCTCGCGCAGGCACTCCCGGCCCTGGTCCGTTCGCTGCGTTACGGCGACGTACGCGGCACCGACACCGGCGCGCTGACGGAGGTCGCGGCCGGCCTCGCCGAGCGCGTCTTCGTCGGCCTGCCCCCGGCCTGCGCGGCCCTCGACGCGGATGCCGCGGAGGAGATGCGGCGGCATGTGGACGCGGTCCACGGGGCGGTGGCCCTGCTGGGTGATGCCTCCGGAACCGGCCACGGTGACACCTCTGAACCCGGGCAGGGCGACGGCCCCGGCCCCGGACACGGTGACCTGCGGGACCGCTGGCGCGCGGTGCTGCGGACGCTCTCCGCGCGGGACACCGTCCCCGGTGTCATCCGGGGGCGTGCCGTACGACTCCTGCTGGACGAGGGGGAGTTGGGGCCGGACGAGGCGGCCCGGTTGATGGGGCTCGTGCTCTCCCCGGGGACACCGCCCGCGGACGCGGCCGCGTGGATCGAGGGGTTCGTCGGCGGTGGGGGCGGGCTGCTCCTCGTGCACGACGAGCGCTTGCTCGCGCTGGTGGACGCGTGGTTGA
>NZ_JBXVPZ010000727.1:0-3165 GCF_057961495.1 Streptomyces sp. P5F9
CCCCACCCCTGCTCTCGCCCCTCACCACATGCTCCGCGAGCCATTCGTCGAACGTCTGGCTGCCCCGCGGCCCGGGCGCGCCGGCGACCGGCAACTGCCCGTCCCCCGTCATCGCCGCCCCGACCGCGCCCGGCATCCGCACCGGCACCACCAACCGCCGTTCCCCCCGAGCCCGCAGCAACCGCCGCACCATGTCCACGAGTTGCTCGACGCGCGGCCCGGCGAGATCCGGGGCCATGCCTTGAGCGGGCCCCACCGCAAGCTTCACCAGATGCCGCGCGACCTCCCGCGCGGCGATCGGCTGGGTCCGCATCCGCGGTACCACCGCGAGCGGCCTCGGCACCCGTTCGAGGGTCTGCTCCGCGAACTCGTGGAACTGCGTCGCGCGCAGCACCGACCACGGCACCGGCCCGCCCCGCACCACGTCCTCCTGGCGGAGTTTGCCCTGGTAGTAGCCGAGCCCGACCCGGTCGATGCCGACGATCGACAGCGCCACGTGATGCCGTACGCCTGCCCGCTCCCCCGCGTCCAGCAGATTGCGCGCGACGGCCTCGAAGAACGCGACCGCCTTCCGCGCGCTCGTGGTCGTCACGTTGCTCACGTCGACGACAGCGTCCACACCGTCGAGGGCCGCGTCGAGCCCCGCGCCGCCCGAGACCAGGTCCACGCCCCGCGACCGGCTCAGCACCACCGGTTCGTGCCCGGCAGCGACCAGCTCGTCGACCACGTACCGCCCGACCAGCCCGGTTCCGCCCGCCACCGCCACCCGCATGCCGATCCTCTCCTTCATTGGGTGTCACCCCGCCGTCGAGGAAACGCCGGCACCAGCAGTACCGCCGCGAGCAGCATGAGCGCGCTCAGGGACACGACATTCAGCACCTGGTCGCGCGTCCCGTACATGTCGAGGTGCTGCACGTGATAGCTGAAGTGCAGCACGTTGAAGACCAGCCACACCGCACCCGTCGTCTGCACCAGCCGGGTGTTCCGCACCTGGCGCAGCGCGATGAGCGTCAGGCAGGCCAGCGCGAGGAACATCGCCCCCGCGTCCTTGACGAGGTGTTCGTTGTAGGGGCCCAGCTGGGGCAGCCAACTCAGCCCGAGTCCGGGGAAGTTGGCATACCACCCCGTCGGCGAGAAGTAGGCCCACAGCCCTGTGTACAGGCTGACCACGGCCAGCAGACCGAGGCTGACGTACCGGATTCCTGTGTTCATACCCGTACGACGACACAGCCCCCGCGAATGTCACGGCGGAGGCCGAAACCGCAGTTCAGGCAGGCAGCGCCCGCACCATGAAAACGTCCACCGCGTCCTCGGTCCCGACGACGAACCCGTGCCGCTCGTACAGCCGCCGGGCCGGACTCCCCCGCAGCACATTCAGCCGTACGACGCGGACACCGTCACGGTCGCACCGCTCCAGCAGCTCCCCCAGCACCCCGGAACCGATCCCGCGCCCCTGGTGGTGCGCGCCCACATAGAAATGCTCCAGCCAGTGGCAACGGGCGCCCGCGTCCGGCCGTAGCGCCACACACCCGGCGAACTCCCCGCCCACCTCGATCACCCAGGTGCACCCCGGCTCGAACCCGTCTCGCAACCGCTGCCGCACCCGCCGCGCGTCGTACCGGCCGAGCCGCTCCAGATCATCGCGCAGTACGACGGCACGCAGCTCGGCGATCGCCTCGACATCGGCGGCCGACGCCGGCCGTAGTTCCCAGTCCGCCATGATCGGCACGCTACCGCGCGGAAATCGATGGAACCCGGGCGGCCCCGCTGCTGGAACGACCCGATGCACGACGACGACACATCGGCGATCATGGACCGAGGCCAGTACGAGGACGCCAAGACGCCCTGGGACCAGGCGACTTGGCGGGACGAGGCCTGCGCCCCTGGTCCGTCCTGGTCCGCATCCCCGTCGAAGGCACCACGGCTGCCGCTGTGTGGCTGAAGGCCAATCCCCCCGCCGGCACCTTCGAGGCACCGCTCACCACCGCACTCGCCCGCTGGGTCCCGGAGTACGTCCTGGAACCCCTCGACGGCCAGTTGTGTGAGTGCACGGCGAAGTTCCTTGCTGGTACGGCCGTTTCCCGTCCAGGGTTCCAGGTAGGCGTCGCGCAGGCGAGGCAGTGCGTCGGGGCCGTAGCGCTCGGTGACCCGCCCGGCGGGGATCAGGAAGCTGCAGAACGGGTGGGAGACGGCCGCGTCGCCACAGTCGAAAAGGTAAAGCGGCCCGGCTCCGGGTTGAAAGAGTGCGAAGCGGCTGCGGCAACTGTCGTACGACGAGCCCCCGTTCTGACGGTTCACCATCCCCATGAGCTCCAACTACCCACCCCCGCCTACCGGTTGACGGCCAGCCACGCCTCCATGGCGTCGAAGTCCGCGCCCGTGATCCCGTACCGATGGTCGACGCGTTGCAGCAGGGCCCGTTCGGGATGGTGGGCGGTGACCCAGTCGCGGTCGGCGTCCCGGATCTCGTCGTCGACCCAGACGAAAGGCCGGCCGGCGGCCCGGGCGACGAGCGACCGGGTCTTCCAGTGCAGGCGGCCGCCGGTCGCACTCTCGCTCTCCTCGGGCGGGTCGAGCCAGTCCACCAGGGGGAGTTGGGGCAGTCCGAGCCAGGGCGCGACGCACACGTTCGCGTCGTCCATCCAGGTCGTCGCCCACACCAGTTCGCACCGCAGCGCGGCGAGCCGCGGCCCGAGCGAGGGGTCGATCCGGGTCAGCAGCGGAGGGGCGGCGGCAGCCGGCGGCGCGAAGCCCGGTTCGTACACCGGGTAGGGCCGCGACGCACCGAAGGGGAGCAGCGTCCCATCGACATCGAGGAAGAGGAGCATCGCCACCAGGATCGGACACAATCCGCTCCTACGCCACGCCTGTCAGCCATTCCTCCACTACGCCCCGCACGTCACCCCTCGAACCCGCCCGCGCGCAGCAACTCGTCGACCCGGGCCCGATGCGCGGCCTCCCACTCGTCAAGGCTCTCGTCGCCCTCCTGAACCAACCGCGCCAACGCCCCCGCGAGCACCTCGGCCCGCCGCGCACCCGGCACGACCACGACCCCGTCCTCGTCGGCCACCACGACATCCCCGGCGTCGACGGCGACTCCCCCGCACCGCACCCGCTCGTTCAACGGCAGTACGGCCTTCTTGACCCCCGGAATCGGCACGACCC
>NZ_JBXVPZ010000728.1:0-3154 GCF_057961495.1 Streptomyces sp. P5F9
GTCTTGCGAGTGCGGCGGCGTTGTGGCTGGTCGCGCCCGCGCGGCGGAGCCGCAAATGTCACAGCCCCGCGCCCCTTGGGGGGTTGCTCTGGCCGGGGCCATAAGGCGGGCAGTCGTGGGGACGGGGCGGGACGGCTTGCGCCGTTCCGCCCCGTCGGCCTTCAACAGTGTTAGTGCCTACGGCACTTCGAGAGGTCGATTCGGACGATCTGTGGGTCGTGGTCGCTTGCCTGGTCTGCGAACTCCGCGTTGATGTGGACGACGTCGTAGTTGAAGGACGTCACCGCGGGGCTGGTCAGGATGTGGTCGAGGGTCTGGGAGTTGCCGTCGTAGACGTAGGTGTAGCGCTCGGCGGCGGGGAGGGTGGTGATCAGGGGCTTGAGGACCTTGTCGGCCGTCAGGGTGGTCACCGTCTGGGAGAACTCGTAGTCGTTCAGGTCGCCGAGGACGACCGTCTTGGCGTTCTTGTCCGCCACCAGCAGGGACTTGACGAAGGTGTTGACCTCCGCCGCCTGGGCCGCGCGCTGGGTCTCGGAGCTGCGGGCCGGGGGCTGGTAGCGGCCGTGGATCGGCTGGTCGCCGCCCTTGGAGATGAAGTGGTTGGCGATCACGAAGACCTGCTCACCCTGGAAGGTGAACTCGCCGACCAGGGGCTTGCGGCTGTCCTCCCAGGCCGCGTTGGCCGGGTCGATACGGCCCGGGGAGTAGGTGAGTTCGACGCCCTTGCGGGTCTTCACGACGCTTGTGGCGGTGGTCGCGTCGCCGCCGGGGTGGTCGGTGAAGGAGACGCGCTTGGGGTTGAAGAGGAAGACCTGGCGGATGTTGCCGCCGGGCTCGCCGCCGTCCGCGTCGTTGGTCGGCGAGATGTAACGCCACTTGTACGCCGGGCCGCCGGCCGCGCGGACCGCGTCGGTGAAGCGCTTCAGGGTGCCCTCGGCCGTCACCGTGCCGTCGTTCGTCGCGCCGTTGTCGTCCTGGATCTCCTCCAGGGCCACGATGTCGGGCGAGTTGAGGTTGACCGCGACGCCCTCGGCGAGCCGGTCGAACTTCTCCTGGGTGTCGAGCGCGTCCAGGTTCTCCACGTTGTACGTGGCGACCGCCAGCTCGTCCTTATTCTGACGGCGCGTCACTTCCTGCTTCAGGCCGTTGTCGACGAGGGTGCCGAGCTGGGTGGCCTGGACGTTGTAGCCACCGTAGGTGGAGTAGTCGAGGGGGCCGGCCGTGACTCCTGACAGTTCGTCACCGACATTGGCGGCGGGGAAGGTTGAGGTGGCGTCGAGCGACATCACCTCGATACGGCCGGTGTTGGGCTGGTCGTACGACGAGTACAGGGTGCCGCCGCGCGCGGTGGCGTTCTCGTCCGGCTTGACCGTGACCCACAGCTCGCCGTACGCGTCGCTCGCGCCGACCACGCGGGCGTCGGCGAAGGTGACCCGCATGCCCTCCAGGGACTCGTAGAAGTCCTGGGCGTAGACGGCGGGTTGGAGCGCGAGGGACTCGATGCTGCCGCCGGACGCGGTCGGGATGTAGGCGTCGGGGACCGAGGTGGCGTTCAGGGCGACGGCGTCGGGCAGCGCGTTGCCGCTGGAGAGGACCGTGGTGGTCGGGCCGCCGATCTCGGTGTTCGACTGGCTGGTGCTGCTCGGGTAGTACTCGCTGACCTTGCCGGTGACCAGGACCGAGTCGCCGACCGCCACCGTGGGCTTGGCGGAACCGGTGTAGACGAAGACGGCCTCGCTGGTGCGCGGGTCGGTGTCGGGGGTCGGGTCCTGGATCCAGTAGCCGAGGGAGCCGCTGCCGCGGACGCCGGTGACGATGCCCGGGACGCGGGTGACCGTCTGGCCGGCGTACGGCGAGAGGCGGGTCGTGCCCTGGATGTCGTGGACGCGGACGGTGCCGGGGTCGGTGGGCGAGCCGCCGTCACCGCCGCCGTCGCCCGAACCGGGCGTCTGTCCGGCCGAGTTGACCGGTGACGGGGTACCGCTCGTGAAGTCGGCCGCGTTGTCGTCGGTGTCGGCGAGCGAGTCGGCACGGGCGACCGCGGCCGTGTTGGAGGCGCCGATGGCCGGGCCGCTGCCCTCGCGGACGACCGCGGTGCCGTAGCCCGTGAGGTCGACGATGCTCGGGTCGGCCGCGCAGTCCGCGGCGGTCTTGCAGGTCAGCGCGGTGGTGCCGGAGACCAGGGCGATCGTGCCTGAGGTGGCGCTCATCGCGATCGAGCCGGTGGCGTCGGTGGTCGGCAGCGCGGTCGTGCCGCCGCTGCCGGTGCCCTCACCGACCAGGTAGCGGGCACCGGGGGCGATCGCGCCGGTGAGGGCGGTGACCTGCCAAGTGGAGCCGGAGGACGGCGTACCGGGCAGGTACTGGACGGTGTAGCCCGACAGGTCGTAGGCCGCCGAACCGGCGTTGCCGAGTTCGACGAAGTCCCGGGTCAGGGTCGCTCCCGAGTTGCCCCCGCCGCCGTACACCTCGGCAATGACCGCCGAGGCGGAGGGAGTTGCGGACGCGGTGGGCAGGGCGGTGAAGGCGAATGCTCCCGCCGCGCCCACCGAGACGATCGCTTGGGCGGTGCGGCGGGCGCGGGGTCTGCGCCCTTCAGGTCTGGACACGCTGGCGGTCTCCTCGTGCTTCGTGTAGCTGCCGATACCGGGTGCCTGTGGGGAGTCGGCTCAAGTTACGCGCGTAGAAAGGGAGTTGCCAGAGGGCCTCGCGTTAAATCCAGGGAACAAGTGAGTGCGGGGACCGGTGCGACGGCCACGAAAGTGATGTTCCGCACATAACCCTGGTGATCAACTGGACAACTCGCCCTATTTCAGCGGACCTTGAGAGCTCCCGGGGCGTAACCGGTTCATCTTTCAACCGTGGCTTTTTCCGGTTTGGTCCAGTTCACTCGGGATGGTTTGCCGTAGGGCATAAGTCCGTTCAGTCCCCAGGAAGCGTGTGCGAGATATGTCCAATTCATCCGATTCGTCACAAGTCCCCTTCGCTCCCCACCCGGTGACCGCCGCCGAGGTCATCCCGGGCGACCTGATCGCCCTGACCCCGGCCGACGCCGAACGCGCCTGCTGGTACGTCGTCACCCACACCCTCCCCGAGACCCCCGAGACGATCCGCGTCACCCTGCGCCCACCGCTCGGCGTGGTCCGTGCCGCCG
>NZ_JBXVPZ010000729.1:0-3125 GCF_057961495.1 Streptomyces sp. P5F9
GTGTTGCCCGCCGCCGGGACCAGGGCCAGGACCAAGTGGCCCTCGCGCCATTCCGGGCGTACGTGGTCCTGGGTGAGGATGGGAGTGGCGGGGTCCGGGGTGGTCAACGGGGCGCCTACCACCGTCAGTTGGTCGATCGCCGTTGACTTCAGCAGGTCGTCCACGGTGACTGTTCCGGTGAGGCGGTCTACGCCGGCGTAGAGCACCGCCCGGCCCGATCGTCGCGCCGCGTGCTCCGCCGCGGCCGAGGCAGCCGCCTCGGCGGGGCCGTGTCTACGGTCGCCCAGGGCCGCGCTCAGCTCTGTTGCCGTGAGCCGTTGCCAGGCCTCCTCCGCTGAACCCGCCTCCGGCAGGGCGAGCGACACCGCCGTCCCCCTGCGCGTGTCCGTCCGGATCAGGTGTGTGCAGGCGACTGTCCCGGGCTCCACGGGTCGGCGTCGCCGAGGACGTCCATCGCGGGGCCTACGGGGTCTACGGCCGCGCCGTTGATGCCTACGGCGGTGCGGTTGCCGTCGGTGCCGCGGAGGCGGACGTAGACCGGCTTGTCGAGGCGGCCGAGGGAGTACGTGAGGCGGACGGTGCCGGTGGACCTGTCGACCTCGAAGGACTTGACGACCTTCGTCTTCGGGGTGGCGAACGTGTCCTTGTCCGCGACCGGGCCGGTGACGTCGCCCTGGATGACGTCGGCGCGGGCCAACTTGGGCTGGAACTGGGCCCAGTTGGGGCCGTTGGCCAGGCTGATCCTGATGACCAGGTTCACCTGCGCGCCTCGGCGGACGTGCAGCGCGCCGCCGAGGGTGACCTCGCGGCCGCCGTAGGACAGGCGGGCGTCGAGGCCGCTGATCAGGCCGCCGTGGTCGACCCAGATGCGGCCCGCGCGGATGCCGTCCATGACCGCCTTGTAGGCGAAGGAGGATGCGCCGAAAGGCCCGTTCGGCGCAGCATGCCTCTTCGGGACAGCTGGCTGGGCGTCAACTCCTCGTCCGGTACGGACGTGTCGAGGGCGGGCGGCAGCGACGAGGTGTCGCCGTCCAGAACGAGTCATGCACGGCTACGGCATCGGTCACGCGGGGCTTTTGCGTCGGTCATGCGGTGTCTCTCCGTGTGTCCCGCCGCTGTCTCTCCGTACCGCGCCCGCCAGGATCCAGCCCTCCATCTCGTCGTAGCGGCGCCGCTGTTCCTCCTCCTCGCGGCGGCCCGAGGCGACCGTGCCCAGCCAGCCGAAGGCGAAGCCGAGCGGGATCGTGACCAGGCCCGTCGTGGTGAACGGGAACCAGTTGAAGTCGGCGTGCGGGAAGGCGGCGGTGGGCGAGCCGGAGACCAGGTTCGTGCCCGGCATCAGCAGCAGGACGGAGAGAGTGCCCCCAATGAGCGTGCTGAGCAGGCCTGTTCGGGTGTAGCGGCGCCAGAAGAGGCTGTAGACGAGGGCGGGCGCTATCGCCGAGGCGCCCAGACAGAAGGACAGGGTCACGAGGGGTTGCAGGCCCCGGTGCTGGATCAGTGTCGCCAGCACGATCGCCGGAACGCCCACCGCCAGCGCCGAGTAGCGGGCCAGCGTCATCTCGCGGCGGACCGGCATCTCCTGGACCCGGGTCGCGAAGACGTCGTGGGCGAGGGAGTTGGCGCAGGCGAGGATCATTCCGGCGACGGAGGCGAGCAGGGTGAGGAAGACGGCCGTGGTGACGGTGGTGAAGAGGAGCGTCTCCGTCGTCGACATGTTCGTTCCGAACACCGCCCGCGAGCCGAGGAGATACGCCGTGTTGCCCTGCGGGTCGGCCCGCGCGATCGCCGCCCGGCCGAGCAGCGCCGTCGCGCCGAACCCGACGACCGTGACGATCACCACGAACAGCGCCACGCTCGACACCGCCCACGACATCGACCGCCGCACCTGCCGGGCGCTCGACGCGGTGTACATGCGCATCGTGATGTGCGGCAGACACGCGCCGCCGATCACGACCGTCAGCTGTGAACTGATCATGTCCAGCCGGGGACTTGGCCCGCCCGCGAACTGAAGTCCCGAGTGCAGAAAGGCCGGTCCGGCGCCGCTCTGCTTCGCCGCCGTGTCGAAGAACGAACCCAGGTCCCAGTGGAACCGGTTCAGCAGGAGTACGGCGATCACGGCTCCCGACCCGAGCAGCATCACGATCTTCAGGATCTGGATGAGGGCGGTGCCCTTCATGCCGCCGATCGCCGCGTAGCTGATCATCAGCGCGCCCAGGCCGATGATGCAGCCGGTCTGGAGGAAGTCGCCGGAGAAACCGAGGATGAACGCCAACAGCTGGCCCGCGCCCGCGAGTTGGACCAGCATCAGCGGCAGCAGCGCGATGATCGTCACCGCGCACGCGACGATCCGTACGGAGCGCCCCGGCATCCGGCGGGCGAGCGCGTCGCCCATCGTGAACCGGCCCGCGTTGCGCAGAGGTTCGGCCAGCAGGAACATCAGCAGCATCAGCGACAGGGTCGTGCTCAGCGCGAGCACCACCCCGTCGTAGCCGTACAGGGCGATCACCCCGCCCGTGCCCAGCACACTCGCCGCGGAGATGTAATCACCTGCTATGGCAAGGCCGTTGCGCAGCGGGGAGAGGGAGCCGTACCCCGTGTAGAACTCGTCGAGGTCGTCGCGGTCGGGGCCCGTCATCACGCACAGCAGCAGCGTGATCGTGGCGACGGAGGTGAAGGCCACCAGCGACATCGTCTGCGAGGAGTCCCTGAGACCGGTCATCGCCGTCACGGTCGTCATCGCGGTCGTTGCGGTCATCGTGCCGCCTCCCGTCTCGCGTCCAGCTCGGCCTGCTTGCGGAAACGGTCCGCGAGGGGGTCGACACGACGCCGGGCCGTGCGCTCGTAGAGCGCTGTCGCGAGCCAGGTGACGGGCAGTTGGACCAGTGCCAGCAGCAGCCCGGTGGGCACACCGCCGGTGCCGGTGCTCGACATCAACGAGGGCGCGAACGCGGAGAGCCCGAGGAAGAGACAGAAGTAGCCGAGCGCGGCGAGGGTCGCCACCCGGCGCTGACGCCGGTACGCGCCGCGCAGGATGCGCAGATCGCTGTGGTTGCCGAGCGCGGGGCGACGGGGGAGACGGCGGCGCTCGGGTGGAGGCGGCGGTGGCTGCCAGGGGTAGGTGA
>NZ_JBXVPZ010000730.1:0-3120 GCF_057961495.1 Streptomyces sp. P5F9
CTCCCGGGGCGGGCTGCTCGTCGAGGGGACCTGTGACGAGATCGGGCGGCGGCACGTGTGGGTCGCGCTCGGTCCTGAGGGGCCGCGCACGGTCACCTTCGCGACGCGGCTCGGTTCTCTGGAGCGGCCGTCCGACCTCGCCGAACGCCTCCCGAAGGCCCTCATCCACCGCAACGTCCCCGGCGAACCGGTGCACGCCTTCCTCCGCGACTTCGACCGCGCGTGGGCCGCCGCCGCGCCCTACGTCTCCTACGGCGCCCGCCAGCGCTGGATCCGCGCGGTGCGGGACCTCACCGCCGACTGGCCGGTGACGGACGGTCCGGTGCGCTGGCGGCAGGGCGAAGTGACCGTGACCTGGGGGGCGTTGGCCCCGCGCGGGTGAATCCGGTTGCGGGTGTCGGCTGCGGGGAACGATCTCCGGCGGCCGTTCGTCACATCCCATGACCTGGAAGGAAAGGGAAGAAGTACGGGAAGTACTCCCTCTGTCGTTTTCTGCAGGGACATGGCACGATCCCCCAGGCGTCCGTAAGTTACTGACGGTCAATCAGATTCCGGTACGGCAGATGTGGATGTGGGGGCAGGGGTATGGGAACGGGCAGGCGGGCCCTGATCACGACGGCCATCACGGTCGTCTGCGCGGTCACCGTACTCGCGGCACCCGGCACCGCGTTCGCGAGCCCGCCGCCGACGCCTTCGTCGACCCCGTCCGCGACCGCGTCCCCAACCCCCGTGACCAACAAGGACCTTGAGGCCGTACGCGAGAAGCTCGACGCGCTGTACCACGACGCCGCCGTCGCCACGGACGCCTACAACGCGGCCGAGGAGCAGGCGCGGAAGCAGTCCGCGGAGATCGTCGAGCTGGCCAAGAAGATCGTCAAGGGCCAGGAGAAGCTGGGCGAGTTGAAGGACCGCGCCGGTGCCGCGGCCCGCTCCCAGTACCGCACGGGCGGGCTCCCGGACGAGGCGCAGCTGCTGCTGAGCGACAACCCCCAGGCGTTCCTGGACGGTACCGGCCGGGTGCTCCAGGGTCAGCGCGCCACCAAGGGCCTGATCGCCGAACTGACCCGCACCCAGCAGGACTTGGAGCAGTACACCGCCGACGCCTCCGCCCAGTGGCAGCAGTTGGAGAAGAACCGCCAGGCCAAGGCCACCGCCAAGAAGAAGGTCACGACCCAGATCGCGGCGGCCGAGAAGCTGGAGTCCCAGCTGGAGAAGCAGGAGAAGGAGCGGCTGGCCAAGCTGGAGCAGCAGGCCGCGCTGAAGGCGCAGACCGCGTGGCTCGACTCCGGCGCCCTCAAGGACGTCAGCGGCAAGGCGTCCGCGGCGGACAAGGCGGCGGTGGCCTACGCGACGGCCCAGCTCGGCAAGGCGTACGAGTGGGGCGCCGAGGGCCCGTCGACGTACGACTGCTCGGGGCTGACCTCACAGGCCTGGGCGAGCGCCGGCCACCCGATCCCGCGCACCTCGCAGGAGCAGTGGAAGCAGCTCCCGCACGTCGCCGTGAAGGACATGCGCCCCGGCGACCTCATCATCTACTTCGACGACGCCAGCCATGTCGCCATGTACATCGGCGACGGCGCGATCATCCACGCCCCGCGGCCGGGGCGCACGGTGACGGTCGCGGGGGCGGGTTCGATGCCGATATTGGGTGTTGTGCGCCCGGATGCGTGATATCTCCGCCTGATGAGCAGGGCTCGGCCGGTGACCCGGGCCACGTGACCTGGCGCACGCACCCTTCGCGCCAAACACCCGCCCGGCGTGACCTTCGTCATCCCCAGGTGAGGGCCACCCTGTCCAACTGCGGTACGGATCACGGCATATGACAGTGGCCGCCTGCCAGGCGACGTGTCTCACACCATTCCTTTACGGCGCCCACTACCGCTATGGTCCCCGTCGGTGGGTCGAGGTCCCTCGCCCCGCCGTGCCCTCGGGGGGAGGGAAGGAACCAGGACGATGCCCGCACCCATACCGCGGCAGAGAGCGGTCCCGGCCGCGGAAAGTGGTCAGGCGCAGACCGGGCCCGCGATCGGCGGCCCCTCCGGAGACAGTTCCGGAAGCCTCACCGGAGACAGCTCCGCAGCCGCCTCCACGGCCGTGTCCGGAGCCGTATCCGGAGCCACGGAGGCCCCGCGCACGCAGGACACGGTCGACGACGACACGGTCGCCGCCGACAAAGCGGGCGACAAGGCCGACGACGGCAAGGCGGACGTCCGCCCGGCCGACGCCGTGCCCAGCGCTGCCCACGCCCAGGCCCCTGCCTACGGCAACCCGACCGGTCACCTCACCCTGCTCATGATCGAGGACGACCCCGGCGGTTCGCCGGTCGTGCCCGAACTGCTCGACCCGGCCGGCAAACCGATCCGGGTCCGCACCGCCCGCAACCTCACCGAGGCCGAGCGGCTGCTCACGGACGACGTCCACTGCATCCTGCTGGACCTCGCGCTGCCCGCTCCCGCCCGGGCCGGGGACGGCACCGACGACGAGCTCGCCGTGCTCAAGCACGTCCTGCGGCTCGCGCCGCACCACGCCGTCCTCGCCCTCACCGCGTCCGGCGACACCGAGCGCGGCGCCGAGGCGGTCCGCGTGGGCGCCCAGGACTATCTCTTCCGCGACGAGCTGGACGGCCGGCTGCTGAGCCGGGCGATCCGCTACGCGGTGGAGCGGAAACGTTCCGACAGGGCCGAGCGCAAGCTCACCGAGTCCAAGCTGCGCGCCCAGGAGAACGCCCGCCTCGAACGCGGCCTGCTGCCCACGCCCCTCCTGGAGGGCTCCCCGCTGCGCTTCGCCGCCCGCTACCGCCCCGGCCGCTCCCGCGCGCTGCTCGGCGGCGACTTCTACGACACCGTGCGCACCCCCGACGGCACGGTGCACGCGATGATCGGCGACGTCTGCGGTCACGGCCCCGACGAGGCCGCGCTCGGCGTGGAACTCCGCATCGCCTGGCGCGCGCTGACCCTGGCGGGCCTCTGCGGCGACCAGCTGCTCGGCACGCTGCAACAGGTCCTGGAGCACGAGCGCTCCGACGACGAGATCTTCGCGACGCTCTGCACGGTCGACATCGCGCCCGACGGCCGCCGCGCGGGCCTCTGCCTGGCCGGCCACCCGTCCCCGCTGCTGGCC
>NZ_JBXVPZ010000731.1:0-3113 GCF_057961495.1 Streptomyces sp. P5F9
GTGTGGGGGCTGACCGGGGTCGGGGGCTGGCCTCGGACGAGTCGGGCTCCGGGTGGTGATGTGGCGGTGGAGCGGGAGGACCAGTTGTTCGTGACCGCGGACGGCACACCCTGGGTGCGGACGGACCCGGCTCCGGAGGTGGCGGACGACGACATCCGGTGGCATCGGGCGCCGCGCGCGGTCTTCGCGCAGTTGGATCGGGCGGGGATGCTCGGCGGAACCGGCGCCGAGGGCAAGGCAGTTGGTGGTCGGCCTGAATCTGCGGGGCTTACCGAGCCTGTCTGGTGGGCGGCGGCGGGTGCGGCCGTCGGGATCGGCGGCACGCTGCTGATACGCCGCGCGGCGGCCCGGCGTGAGGCCGGACCGCCGCGCGAGGAACCACGACAGGAACTCATCGATCTGTGAGAGTCGCCGGTCTTTGACAACTCAAAAGAGTGAGCGTGGGTCAGCCGAGGTCGATCTCCGGGTACAGCGGGAAGCCGGCGACGAGGTCCGTGGCGCGGCGGGAGATCTCGTCCGCGATCTTCGGGTCGAGGATGTGCTGGGCCTTGGAGGGCGCGCCCTTGCTGGTGGTGCCGGGTTCCGTGGTGGTCAGGACGCGGTCGATGAGGCCGGCGACCTCGTCCATCTCGGCGGTGCCCAGACCGCGGGTGGTGAGGGCGGGGGTGCCGATGCGGATGCCGGAGGTGTACCAGGCGCCGTTGGGGTCGGCGGGGATGGCGTTGCGGTTGGTGACGATGCCCGAGTCGAGCAGGGCGGCCTCGGCCTGGCGGCCGGTGAGGCCGTAGGAGGAGGCGACGTCGATCAGGTTGAGGTGGTTGTCGGTGCCGCCGGTGACGAGGGTGGCGCCCCGGCGCATCAGACCGTCCGCCAGCGCGCGGGAGTTGTCGACGATGCGCTGGGCGTAGTCCTGGAAGGAGGGCTGCCTGGCCTCGGCGAGGGCGACGGCCTTGGCGGCCATGACGTGCGGGAGCGGGCCGCCGAGGACCATCGGGCAGCCGCGGTCGACCTGGTCCTTGAGGGAGTCGTCGCACAGGACCATGCCGCCGCGCGGGCCGCGCAGCGACTTGTGGGTGGTGGTGGTGACGATCTGGGCGTGCGGGACCGGGTCGAAGTCGCCGGTCAGCACCTTGCCCGCGACCAGACCGGCGAAGTGCGCCATGTCGACCATCAGGGTCGCCCCGACCTCGTCGGCGATCTCGCGCATGATGCGGAAGTTCACCAGGCGCGGGTAGGCGGAGTAGCCGCCGACGATGATCAGCGGCTTGAACTCACGGGCGGAGGCACGCAGGGCCTCGTAGTCGATGAGGCCTGTGACGGGGTCGGTGCCGTAGGAGCGCTGGTCGAACATCTTGCCGGAGATGTTGGGGCGGAAGCCGTGGGTGAGGTGGCCGCCGGCGTCCAGGGACATGCCAAGCATGCGCTGGTTGCCGAAGGCCTGGCGGAGTTCGGCCCAGTCGGCGTCGGAGAGGTCGTTGACCTGGCGGACGCCCGCCTTCGCGAGGGCCGGGACCTCGACGCGGTCGGCGAGGATCGACCAGAAGGCGACGAGGTTGGCGTCGATGCCGGAGTGCGGCTGGACGTAGGCGTGGCGGGCGCCGAAGAGTTCGCGCGCGTGCTCGGCGGCGAGGGACTCGACGGTGTCGACGTTGCGGCAGCCGGCGTAGAAGCGGCGGCCGATGGTGCCTTCGGCGTACTTGTCGCTGAACCAGTTGCCCATGGCCAGGAGGGTGGCCGGGGAGGCGTAGTTCTCGGAGGCGATCAGCTTGAGCATCTCGCGCTGGTCGGCGACTTCCTGGCCGATGGCGTCGGCGACACGCGGCTCGACGGCACGGATCACATCGAGGGCGGCGCGGAAGGCGGTGGACTCGTTGGAGAGGGGCGCGGAATTATCGGGCATGGGGACCTCCGGACGTGGCGTTCGGCGTTCTCGGTACGGCCCAGGCGCACGGCACACATTCCAGCTCGGGCCGCTCCCCGATGGTCGGTCCCATCCCAGCGCGCCAGTCACGGCCCGCCGGTCAGCCTACCGGGCGTGCCGGACGGTGCGGCTCCTGCGTCCACCATGCGGGCGACGATAGGAAAGGGGCACCCTCACCCCCGGGAGACGCCGTGACCAGTACGGAAGCACTCATCGCCGCCGCCGACGCGCACACCGCGCGCAACTACCACCCGCTGCCGTTGGTCGTCGCCACCGCCGACGGTGCGTGGATGACGGACGTGGAGGGGCGACGTTATCTCGATCTGCTGGCCGGTTATTCGGCGCTCAATTTCGGGCACGGCAATCCGCGGCTGATCGCGGCGGCGAAGGCGCAGTTGGAGCGGGTGACGCTGACGTCGAGGGCGTTCCACCACGACCGGTTCGGCGCGTTCTGCGAGCAGTTGGCCGAGCTGTGCGGCATGGAGCTGGTGCTGCCGATGAACACGGGCGCGGAGGCGGTGGAGACCGCGCTGAAGACGGCTAGGAAGTGGGGCTACCGGGTCAAGGGCGTGCCCGAAGGGCGGGCGAAGATCGTCGTGGCGGGCAACAACTTCCACGGCCGTACGACGACGATCGTCAGTTTCTCGACCGACCCGGAGGCGCGGGCGGACTTCGGGCCGTACACGCCGGGCTTCGAGATCGTGCCGTACGGGGATCTCACCGCGATGCGGGCGGCGGTGAGTGAGAACACGGTGGCCGTGCTGTTGGAGCCGATCCAGGGCGAGGCGGGGGTGCTGGTGCCGCCGGCCGGATATCTGGCGGGGGTACGGGAGTTGACGCGGGAGCGGAACGTACTCTTCGTCGCCGACGAGATCCAGTCGGGGCTCGGGCGGACGGGGCGGACGTTCGCGTGCGAGCACGAGGGGGTGGTGCCCGACATGTATGTGCTCGGGAAGGCGCTGGGCGGTGGGGTGGTGCCGGTGTCGGCGGTGGTGTCGAGTGCGGAGGTGCTGGGCGTGTTCCGGCCCGGGGAGCACGGGTCGACGTTCGGCGGGAATCCGCTGGCGTGTGCGGTGGCGCTGGAGGTGATCGCGATGCTGCGGACGGGCGAGTACCAGGCGCGGGCCGCGGAGCTCGGGGAGCATCTGCACCGGGAATTGCGGCAGTTGACCGGTACCGGCCGGGTGACGGC
>NZ_JBXVPZ010000732.1:0-3111 GCF_057961495.1 Streptomyces sp. P5F9
GGGCCGGTGTGCGGCGCCAGCCGGACGTCCTGCCGGGCCTGCCGTTACTGCCGTTCTTCGAGGTGGGGCGGGCGCGTCGCTGGGGCATCGCGGTGCCTCTCGATCGGGCCTACGTCTGCGTGATCACGGAGCACGAGCAGGATATACGGGGCAAACGACCTGGGCGTGAGATCAGGGTCCGGGTTCGGGTTCGGTGAGAGTTGCGGACGGGAGGTGTCCGCAATCATCGTTAGCGTGCGGAGCGTGACGACCAAGGCGATCAAGGCGACCCAAGCGACCCAAGCGGCCCAAACGACTGTGGCGGCCACGGCAGCGAAGACGACCAAGGCAGCGACCATGACGAAGGCCCCCGTACTCGACACCCGCTCCCTCAACCGCGCCACCCTCCACCGGCAACTCCTCCTCCGCCGCTCCCCGCTCTCCGCCCGCGCCGCGATCGAGCATCTCCTCGGCCTCCAGGCCCAGAACGTCAAGCCGCCGTACTACGCCCTCGCCGCCCGCCTCGACGGATTCACGCCCGAGGAACTGTCCGGGCTGATGGCCGAGCGCGAGGTCGTCCGGATCGTCACCATGCGCTCCACCATCCACACCCACACCGCCGCCGACTGCCTCACCCTCCGCCCGCTCGTGCAGGCCGCCCGCGATCGCGAGCTCGGCAGTTTCCGCAAGGGGCTCGTCGGTGTCGACCTGGACCGGCTCGCCGTACTCGCCCGTGAACTCGTCGAGGCCGAGCCGCGCACCATGAAGGAATTGCGCGAGGCGCTCCTCGTCGAGTGGCCCGACGCCGATCCGCAGGCTCTCGGGATCGCCGCCCGCTGCAAGCTCCCGCTCGTCCAGGTCACCCCGCGCGGGCTGTGGGGCCGTAGCGGACAGGTGGCCCTGACCACCGCCGAGCACTGGCTCGGGAGGTCGGCCGAACCCGCGCCCACCCCCGACGCGACCGTCCTGCGCTATCTCGCCGCCTTCGGGCCGGCCTCTGTCAAGGACATGCAGACCTGGGCGGGTCTGACGCGGCTGCGCGAGGCCTTCGAGCGACTGCGTCCGCAGCTCGTCACCTTCTACGATCCGAACGGCGTCGAACTCTTCGATCTTCCGGACGCGCCCCGTCCCGACGCGGACACCTCGGCCCCGCCGCGCTTCCTGCCCGAGTTCGACAACCTGCTCCTCTCCCACGCCGACCGCACCCGGGTCGTACCGCCCGAGTACTGGGGCCGTGCCTGGTGGGGCAACGTCGCCCATCGCACGTTCCTCGTCGACGGGTTCCTCGCCGGGGTCTGGAAAATCGACAACGGGAACGGCCACCTCGTCATCGAGCCCTTCGGCAAGCTGACCAAGGCCCAGCGGGGTGAAGTCGTCGCCGAGGGGGCGCGGATGCTCGACACGCTGCACAAGGGGACGTCGTACGACATCCGGTTCGGGGCGGTCGTACAGCCGTAGAACCCCAAGACCGGAGACCCCTGAAGGTTCAGTCCGCGCGGCCCGTCACCGCGACCGTCACGCCCAGGCCGATCATCGTGAAGCCGCCCGCGCCGCCGATCAGGGAGAGGCGGCGGTCGGAGCCGGCGAACCAGGTGCGGGCCGCCGAAGCCGTCAGGCCCCACAGGGTGTCCGTGACCAGGCCGATGGAGATGGGGATCAGGCCGAGCAGGAGCATCTGGAGGGGGACGTGGCCCGCGGAGTGGTTGACGAACTGGGGGAGTACGGCGGCGAAGAACACCACGCCCTTGGGATTGGTGACGCCGACCAGGGCTCCGTCGAGGACCGTGCGGAGATCGCCTCGGGGCTCCTGCCCAGGAGTTGTTCGCATCGCGGACGCGTTCAGGTCCTTGCGGTGGCGGAACGCTTGGACGCCCAGGTAGACGAGGTAGGCCGCGCCCGCCAACTTCACCGTCAGGTAGATCGTGACCGACCGCTCCACCAGCGAGCCGATGCCGAACGCCACCGCCGTCACCAGCAGGTACGAGCCGAAGACATTGCCGATCGCCGTCGCCACCGCCGTGCGGCGGCCGTGGGCGAGGGCGCGGCCGATGACGAACAGGACGCTGGGTCCCGGGATCACGATCACCAGCAGCGACATCGCGGCGAAGGCGAGGAAACGGCCCGTGGACACCATGCGATCACTCCCATCCGGCGCTCATTGAAACAGGCGGGAGGGGGTTCGTTCCAGAGTCCGGTCGGTGGCTCGCACATGGATAGGGTGCGTTGCGGGCTGCTCGTGGAAGCCCGCAACGCACCCTGGTATTTCCCTGAGAGGTGCTCAGGAGTTCTTCCGGGTTACGAGTTGACCTGCGTGGTCACCAGGCTGGAGAACGCGGTCAGCCGGGAGTAGACACCCGGGTAACCCGCCTCGGCACAGCCCTCGCCCCAAGAAGTGATCCCTGCCAGGACGCCCCCGATGAGCAGGGGACCGCCGCTGTCGCCCTGGCAGGTGTCTACGCCGCCGGATGTGTATCCGGCGCAAACCATGTCGGACGCGATGAAGTCCGAACCGTAGGAGCTCCTGCAGCTGGAGTCGGACACGATCGGGACGGTCGCGGTCCGCAGCTGGTTGGAGGAGCTGCCGTTCTCCGAGGTGGTGCCCCAGCCGAGGATGCGGGCCGTGGTGCCGGCCGCGTACACCGAGGTGTCCGTGGAGGCGACGTACTTCGCCGTGGTGTACGGCATCGACGTCGACAGCGTCAGGACGGCCACGTCGTCGCCGTTCGTGGCGTCCGTGTAGCTGGGGTTGATCCAGATCTTGCTGACCTTGCTGACAGTGCCGTTCGTACCGTTGAGGTACGTGCGGCCGCCGACCACGCGGACGCTGCTGGTGGTCTCGCCGACCATACAGTGGGCGGCGGTGACCACCTTGGTCGCGGAGACGAGCGTGCCGCCGCAGAACTGGTTCTGCGAGGCGTCCGTGATCTGCATGACGAACGGGTACGTCGTCGTCGTGGTCGTGGAACCGCCGACGATGGGCTGGGGGGCTGCCACAGCGGTGGGGGCGCTGAGCAGTGCGGTCGCTGCGGCAGCGGCTGCTGCTGCGACGACTGCGGTGGTTCTCTTGGCGCGGTTGAGCCCGAACATGAGTCTCCTCATTGGGTTGCCGGTGGGGGTCGCGCGGGTGTGGGG
>NZ_JBXVPZ010000733.1:0-3087 GCF_057961495.1 Streptomyces sp. P5F9
GGTTTGGGGGTCCGCGGGGTCCGGGGTTACCAATGAACGTGCCATCCGGCGGCCGTATGCGTGCCGGGTGGTTTTTCTGTCCCCGTCCCTCGTGAGGTTTCGATGTTCCAGCGCGCCACGTCCCGCTCTTCCCGTACGTCTTCGCTCCGCACCCGTGTGGCTGTCCTGGCCGTCGGACTGGGGGCCACCGCCGTACTGGGTGCCGGGGTCGCCAGCGCCGCCTCCTCGACCGTCGCGCCGAAGGCCGTCAGTGCGAAGGTCGCCGCCTCCTGGGTCGACCCGGTGAAGAAGTACACGCTGTCCGCGAGCTTCGCCCAGGCCGGCAGCATGTGGCAGTCCACCCACAGCGGGCAGGACTTCGCCGTGGCCAGCGGTACCAACGTCGTCGCCGCGCACGGCGGGACCGTCGTCAAGGCCGGCGGCAACGGCGCGGGCGACGGTGCCGCGTACGGAAACGCCATCGTCATCAAGCACGGCAACGGCACGTACTCCCAGTACGCCCACCTCTCGCGCATCGACGTGAAGGTCGGCCAGGTCGTCAGTACCGGTCAGCACATCGCGCTGTCCGGCAGCACCGGCAACTCCAGCGGTCCCCACCTGCACTTCGAGATCCGCACGACCGCCAACTACGGCTCGGCGATAGACCCGGTCGCGTTCCTGCGCGGCAAGGGTGTCTCCGTCTAGGACCCGTCCCGGGCGGGCTTCGTGCCCGCGTGGGCCTGCGTGATCATGTCGGTGGCGACCTCCAGGACGGCCTTGCGCTTGTCCTCGGGGTCGCCTTCGAGGTCCTGCACGGCGAACATGCCGGCGTGCAGCGTGAAGATCGCGCCGAGGGCACGGACCTGGTCGACCAGGCTCGCCTCGGGGTTGATCACGATCTCCCGCAGGCCGCGCATCCGCTCCTTGAAGCGCTCGCCGATGCGCAGGTCCCGTACTGTCGCCTGGTTCTCCTGCATGAAGCGGAACAGCGGGGTCGCGCCGTCGAGCGCGTCGCCGTAGCGCCGTACGATTTCCTGCTTGGTCTCCAGGGTGTGGGGCTGGCCGCGACCCCACTCGATCAGGTCTTCGATCGGCTTCGTCAGGTCCTGGAAGATGCTGACGAGGATCTCTTCCTTGGTCTTGAAGTGGTAGTAGAGCGCCGCCTTCGTGACGTCCAGGTGCTCGGCGATCTCGCGCAGCGAGGTCTTCTCGTAGCCCTGCTCGGCGAAGAGTTCGAGCGCCACGTCCTGGATGCGCTGGCGGGTGTCTCCGCGACGCTGCCGCTTGGTGCCGTCCATGGTGCCGCCCATTCTTCTCATGCTCCAGCAAACTTACTTGACGCCCGGCTAGTTACGGGTCTACTTTCCCTGAGTGTAGTCAACTAGCCGGGCGGCAAGTAAGTAGTCGGCCGGAGGCAGTACAAGGGGAGTGGGAAAGATGGCGGACACACAGACCGTGGACACCGGTCCCGGGGAGACCGAGAAACAGCCGAAGAGCGTGCGGGTCGTCCTGCTCGCGCTGATGATCACGATGATGCTCGCGATGCTCGACAACATGATCGTGGGTACGGCCATGCCGACGATCGTCGGTGAGCTGGGCGGGCTGGAGCACCTGTCGTGGGTCGTGACCGCGTACACGCTCGCCACGGCCAGCTCCACGCCCCTGTGGGGCAAGCTCGGTGACATGTACGGGCGCAAGGGCGCCTTCATGACCTCGATCGTGATCTTCCTGGCCGGTTCCGCGCTGAGCGGTATGGCGCAGGACATGGGGCAGTTGATCGGTTTCCGGGCCATCCAGGGTCTCGGTGCCGGTGGTCTGATGGTCGGCGTCATGGCGATCATCGGTGACCTCATCCCGCCGCGTGAGCGGGGCAAGTACCAGGGCATGATGGCCGGCGTCATGGCGCTCGCGATGATCGGCGGACCGCTGGTCGGCGGCACCATCACCGACAACTGGGGCTGGCGCTGGTCCTTCTACATCAACCTGCCGCTCGGCGTCATCGCGCTCGCCGCGATCAGTGCCGTACTGCACCTGCCGAAGAAGCGGTCGCAGGCGCGGATCGACTACCTGGGCGCCGGGCTGCTGACCGTCGGCATCACCTCGATCGTGCTCGTCACCACGTGGGGCGGTTCGCAGTACGCCTGGACCTCCGTGCGGATCATGGAACTGATCGGGCTCGGTGTGGCCGCGCTCGTCGGGTTCGTGTTCTGGCAGACCAAGGCCGCCGAGCCGGTCGTACCGCTGCACATCTTCCGCAGCCGCAACTTCACCCTGATGGCGATCATCGGCTTCATCACCGGGTTCGTGATGTTCGGTGCGACGCTGTTCCTGCCGCTGTACCAGCAGTCCGTGCAGGGCGCGTCCGCGACCAACTCCGGGCTGCTGCTTCTGCCGATGCTCGGCGCGATGCTCGTGACCTCGATGGTCGCGGGACGGGTGACCACCAACACCGGTAAGTACAAGGTGTTTCCGGTCGTCGGCAGCGTCCTGATGGGTGTCGGCCTGTACCTGCTGTCGACCATGGACACGGACACGACCCGGTTCATGTCCGGTGTGTTCATGGCCGTCGTCGGGCTCGGCATGGGCTGTCTGATGCAGATCACCATGCTGGTCGCGCAGAACAGCGTGCAGATGAAGGACATGGGTGTCGCGTCCTCCACGAGCACGTTGTCCCGGACGCTGGGTTCGTCGTTCGGTGTCGCCATCATGGGGGCGCTGTTCAACAACCGGGTGCAGGACGTCATGGCCGAGCGGGCCGGTGCGCTGGGGTCCAAGGTGACCGAGCAGTCCGCGACGCTCAACGCCGCGAGTCTGGCGAAGCTGCCGGCGGTGGCGCGGGAGGCGTATCAGCACGCGGTGTCCGCCGGTATCCACTCCGCGTTCCTGCTGGGGGCCGTGGTCGCTGTGGTCGCGATGATCGCCGCGGTGTTCGTGAAGGAGGTTCCGCTGAAGGGGGCGGGGCCGGCTGCGGGTGCGCGCGGCGAGGATGCGGAAGCGGTGGCGCCGGCGTCGATCGTCGAGGCCGTGTGATTCGCCGACAGTGAGCTGAAGGCCCCCCGGTTGGTGTCCGCCACGGGGGGCCTTCTTTGTGTGTGGGGGGTGTGGGGG
>NZ_JBXVPZ010000734.1:0-3069 GCF_057961495.1 Streptomyces sp. P5F9
CAGCCGAAGGAGCCCCCGCCCATGACCCCCGACTTCCTCACCCAGTTGGCGAAGGACCGTGTGATCGCCGTCGTCCGTGCGCCGGAGATACCCGACGCCGCGGCGCTGTGCGAGGCGTTGCGGGCGGGTGGCATCCGGTGGATCGAGTTCACCCGCACCACCCCCGGACTGGCCGCGCATCTACGGCGCGCGGTGGCCGACGGCCAGGACGGTGTCGGTGCCGGGACGGTGATGACCGCCGAGCAGGCCGAGGAGCTGATCGAGGCGGGGGCCCAGTACCTCGTCACCCCGGGCTGCCGACCCGGCGTCGCGGAGGCAGCAGCGGCGGCAGGGGTGCCGGTCGTCATGGGCGCCCTGTCCCCTACGGAGGTCGGGATGGCGCTCGACCTCGGCGTGGACGCGGTGAAGATCTTCCCGGCGCGCGCCTTCGGCCCCCGGCACTTCCGTGACCTCGCGGGCCCCTTCCCGGACGTACCGCTGGTGGCGTCCGGCGGGGTCGACGCGGACAACGCGGCCGGGTTCCTCGCGGCCGGGGCGCGTGCGGTGTGCGCCGGTTCGCAGGTCGTACCGCCCGCTGTCGTGGCCGCCGGCGACTGGGCGGAGATCACGCGCCGGGCCCGCGCCTTCACCGACTCGCTGTCCGCCGTACCGGCGCCGGTGTAGCCGAACCGGACAGACCGCCATGTGCCCGGGTCTGCCTGCGAGTTACTCCGATTCCGGCCGCGGGCGCCACGTACCGTCGACCGGAATACCCGCGGCGGCCGCGATCCGGTCGCGGGACGCGAGGAGTCGGGCCCTGAGCGCCGGCAGGTCCACACCCACCCACACCCCGTCACGCTTGACCACTTGACCGGCGACGAGGACGGTGTCGACCAGGCCGGGATGGCCGGCGCCGACGATGCTGCCGGCCGGGTCGGTGACCGGGAACACCGTCAGGTCGTCAAACAACAAAGTGGCCTGCCCCAAGGCTCCAATGCTCCGCCCGCCCGCCTCAGCCGAGGTGCCGAATGCGAGCCGCCGTCGCAGGCGTGTACGGCAACCAGTCATGCACCGATCCACTGACGACGAACTCGGCGACCGCTCCGGCGAAGGTACGCCCCAGCTCCCGTACGGCATCGGTCGGCCGCCCCAACATCGGACTGTCCGCAAAAGCGTCGAACGTGCCGAAAAGGAAGGGCAGTTCGCCGCAGTGGGTGGCACCCAGCCCATACGGATCCTCAGCCGGCCGGTAGTCGAACTCATACACGTAGGTCGTGTTGCCGCCCGCCGCGTGATGGTCGGCGATCCGCAACGAGTCGGCGCGGAACAGATCGTCGGTGACCATCGCGGTGAACACCCGTGCCGCGGTGGGCTCTTCGAACCGTGCGTCGTATCGCTGGTAGAACTCGTGGGCGCGATCGCCCAGTTGACCGGCCAGCAGGTCCAACGCACCGTCAAAGCCGAGGTTCTGGATGTGCGGGTCGAAGGCGGTGAAGGCCGTCGCCTCGTCCCGGGTGGTGCCGATCAGCAGGGACTTGCCCTCCAGGCCGCCGTCCACGACCCCCCGACGCAGATCGCGGGGAACACCGGGCCCGCCCAGCACCGGATACATCGGCGGAGCGGCGTTGCCCGGACGCGCGAGCTGTCCCGCGAGTTGGCCGTAGGCGGACAGCAGGCGCTCAACGGGCAGTGCGCGCAGGGCGGTTGCCGCGTCCGCTCCGGCCGGCACGTCGAGCAGCCGTAGATACGCTTCGGCGTTGTCCGCCGCGTGCTGGGGGTCCTGCGGGGCCAGGCCGAACGGCCCGCTCTCCAGCAGCACCCGGTTCACGAGTCCCGATGTCCGCGGATCGAGCGCCAGCGCAAGCGATGAATACGCTCCGGCCGACTGCCCGCCGACCGTGACCTCGCGTGGATCGCCGCCGAAGGAGGCGATGTTGTCCCGCACCCAGGCCAGCAGGGCGGCCTGGTCCTGGGCGCCGAGGTTGGCGGCGCCTATCTCCGGCAGGTACAGGTAACCCAGGGGCCCCACACGGTAGTTGGCGGTGACCACGACGATGTCGCCGAGCGCGGCCAGCCGCCCGCCGTCGTACCAGTCCCAGCCGCCGGAACCACTGGTGAAGCCGCCCCCGTGCCACCACACCAGGACCGGCCGGGCCGTGTTGCCCTCCAACACCCCTGCCGGAACATGGACGTTGACGGTCAGGCAGCCGTCCTCGTCCCAGTCCGGCACGCGGGCGCCCATCACCCGTTCCAGCCGGGAGGCCCCCTGCGGGACGGCTGGTCCGGCCTGCGTGGCCTCCCGCACCCCGGTCCACCCCGGGTGCGGCTGAGGCGGCGCGAACCGCAACTCACCGACAGGCGAAGCGGCGTAGGGAATCCCCCGGAAGGAGACCACCTCACCCCGCACGTCACCCCTGACCCGACCCCGATCCGTCTCCGCGACACCCACCATCGGGCTCACCCTCTCTCCGTCGTCCGCTCTGAACCGTTTCTAGCGGCGAGCGTCGATCCGAGCCAGAATGAGGAAACGAAAGCGCGAAAGCAGGACAGAGGACCAGGAGGATATGGCGAAAGCAAGCCACCCCTTGAGCGAGACGGACAGCCGGATCGCCGCCGCGATGCTGGCCTCGCCGCGGGCCTCCTGGCGCACGGTCGGCCGCGTCCTGGGCATCTCGGAGCGCACGGTGGTGCGTCGCGCGGCACCGCTGTTCCACGACAGGACGCTGCGCGCCACCGCCGTACGCAACCCGGTGTGGTTCCCCGACCTGATCCCGCTGGCCCTGCGCATCCGCTGCCGACCCAGCCGGATCAGCGCGATCGCCGCCACCCTGGCCCGCCGCCCCGACACCGTCTGGGTGGACATCCTCGGCGGCGGCGACGAGATCTGCACGATCCTGTTCCTGGACGGCCCGGACGCCCGCGACTCCCTGCTCCTGCGCGACCTCCCGGCCACCCCGGCGGTCCAGTCGTGGACCTCGCACATCCTCCTACGGGTGTTCCCGGCGGCCTTCGACTGGAGCGGCGGCCTGCTCACGGAGACGGAACTGACCAGCCTACGGCCGGACACCCCACGCCCGGACACCTCCACCC
>NZ_JBXVPZ010000735.1:0-3066 GCF_057961495.1 Streptomyces sp. P5F9
GTGCCGACGCCGAGGACGATGTTCTTGGTGTACGTCCGCCCGAGCGCTTCGGCCTCGCCGTCGCTGTCGAGCTGGGTGAAGTCGACCTCGAACACGTCGCGTTCGGGATTCCAGCGGACGGCGTCGGCACCGCCCCCTACGTCCCCGACCCGCTCAAGCCCCTCGTCGAAGCACCCGGCGTCCCCGTCATCCACGCCGCCGACTACCTCGCC
This sequence comes from Streptomyces sp. P5F9, assembly GCF_057961495.1. NCBI lineage: Bacteria > Bacillati > Actinomycetota > Actinomycetes > Kitasatosporales > Streptomycetaceae > Streptomyces > Streptomyces sp. P5F9. The sequence continues at coordinate 213 of NZ_JBXVPZ010000735.1, forward strand.
CACCGCGAAACGTTTCTCGCCGCCGACCACATCACCGTCATCGGCTCAGGACAGACCGGCGCCGAGGTCTTCCTCGACCTGCTCCGCAACCGGCCCGCGGGACACGAGAAACTCCACTGGATCGGCCGCAGCGAGGCGTTCGCCCCCATGGAGTACTCCAAGCTCGGCCTGGAGCACTTCACCCCCGACTACACCCGCTACTTCCACGCCCTCGCCGAACCCGTCCGCGACCGCCTCGTCACCGCACAGTGGCAACTCCACAGGGGCATCGACGCCGACACCATCGCCGCCATCCACGACGAGCTCTACCGCCGCACCCTGCACGGCGGTTGGCCCGACGCCGTCCTCACCCCCGGCGTCCGCGTCCGCACCGCCGGCCGGATCGCGACCACCAAGGTCGAACTCCACCTGGAACACCTCCAGCAGAACACCCGCTCCCGCCTCACCACCGACGCCGTCGTCCTCGCCACCGGCTACCGCGAACGCCCCCTGGGCCGCATCCTCGCCGGACTCGACCCCTACCTGCGCCGCGACAGCGCCGAACGCCCGCGCATCGACGACCAGTTCAGGCTCGTCCTCGACCCCTCCGTCACCGGCTCCGGCTGCCAGGTCTACGTCCAGAACGCCGAACTCCACACCCACGGCGTCGGCGCCCCCGACCTCGGCCTCGCCGCCTGGCGCAGCGCCACCATCCTCAACTCCCTCACCGGCAAAGAGCCTTACCCCCTCCCCGGCCGAACGGCCTTCACCACCTTCGGCCTCGACCCCCAGTCCCAGATCCCGCCGGCCCGCCAGGCCACCCGCACCCTCACCCCCCTCGTGGAACGCTGAGAAGGGGCCCGGCGGCGACCAGAGCCGCCGGGCCCCCAGAAGACGAGCTCAGGAACCGGCTCAGAAAACCGGCGTCCCGTTCCGCGTCAACTTCCAGTCCACCGAGGCGAAGTCCGCCGGATCCAGCACACCCTTCGCGGTCACCCACTCCGCGATCCGCGTCCGGATCTCCGTCGACTCCGCCCACACCTCCGTCGCCGACGCCACATGCGGGAACGCACCGCCGCCGTTCGCCCGGTAGTTGTTCACCGCCAGCACGAACTGCTGCGCGTCGTCCAGCGCCGCACCGTTGTAGGTGAGGTTCCTGATCCGCGAACCCGCCGCCTGCGCGATGTCGATGTCGTACGAGAACCCCGACACGTAGTCGTAGTTGTAGTCCGGACGGCCACCCGCGTTCGTCAACTTCTCCGTGTCGACAGCCGCGTCGGCGGCCGTCTGCACGAAGTACTCCGCCGAGTACTCCAGATACGCCCGCACCTGAGCACCCGTCAGCAGCTTCGCGACCAGCGTGTTGTCGTACACGTACAGACCCGACAGATCCCGGATCGTCACCTCGCCCGCCGGAATCTCCGACGTCCGCGAGAACGGCGACGCCTGCGCGATCACCGGCAGCGACGCGTACGCCGTCCCGACCAACGCGGCCTTCACCACGTCCTCCTGGACCTTGGTGATCAGATCGATGATCGGCGCGTCCTTGTACCGCGCGTCCACCGTCGTCAGCGTCGCCGTCGCCGTACCGACCACCTGGTTGACGTACTCCACGACCAGCGCGTGCTCGTCCTTCAGCAACCGCGTGATCTTCGGATCGTCCGCGACCGTCTTCGCGTCCCGCAGCGACGCCCCCACCGACTCGACGGACCAACGCCCCTTCTCGAAGACCAACTCGAAGTCGAACACGCTCAACCGCTCGGCGTAGCACAGCGGTTCCGACAGCACGACCGTCTTGCCCGTCGCCGTGTTCGTGACCTTCAACTCCGGGATCTCCACGTGCGCGTGGCCCACGAGAATCGCGTCGATCCCCGGCACCTGCTGCGCGACGAGCGCCGCCGAGTTCTCCACATACGGCAGCTGGTCACCGTACGACGACGTCCCCGACGACCCGGAGTGCGCCGACACGACGACGACATCCGCCCCCATCGACCGCAGCTTCGGCACCCACTTCGCCGCCTGCTCCTCAAGACCCGGGAACGTCAACTTCCCCTGCACATACGCCTTGTCCCAGATCGCGATACCCGGGTTGGTGAGCCCGAGGACCGCCACCTTCACCGGCGGCGCACCCGGCACCTGGAACTTCTTGATGAAGTACGGCGGGAACGCCGGCTTCAGCGTCTTCGCGTCCAGCGCGTTCGCCCCGAGCAGCGGGAAACGGCACTGGTCCTCGAACTTCCGCAGCGTCTCGATGCCGTAGTTGAACTCGTGGTTGCCCAGCGCCGCCGCGTCGTACCCGATCGCGTTCATCGCCTGCGCCATCGGATGCACCGGCCCGCCCTTGGCGGTGATCGGGTCCACCTTCGCGAAGTAGTACGTCAGCGGAGTGCCCTGGATCGTGTCGCCCGCGTCCAGCAGCAGCGTGTTCCGCCGCCCCTTCTCCTGCCGAATCTGGTTCACCAGGGTCGACACCCGCGCCAGACCCATCGCGTTGCCCTTGGCGTCCGCGTACTCCGCGTCCTTGAAGTAGTCCCAGTTGAAGACATGCCCGTGCAGATCCGTCGTGCCCATGACGGTCAGCGAATACCGCTTCGGGTGCCTGCCCGGCTTCTTCTCCGAGGCCTGCGCCGCCGGAGCCGCCGCCGCACCGGCCAGCGCCACCCCCGCGCCCGTCACAGCGGACTTCTTCAGGAACTTCCGGCGGTTCAAGGGCATGTCTGGATCTCCTCGGGAAACGGTCAACAACGCGCGTAGATTCTTACTCGCTTCTTACCGACCGCGACAGGTCCCGCAGGTTTCGATCTGATGACCACCAGACGCCACACCTGACAGAGTGGGACGTATGACCACCCCCACCCCGGACGACCAACAACCC
>NZ_JBXVPZ010000736.1:0-3039 GCF_057961495.1 Streptomyces sp. P5F9
ACCCCCGACCTCGCCATCCCGCTCTACCAGATCAGCGTGCCCAAGAACACCAGCGCGGGCACCGGCGGCATCACCTGGTCCACCGCCCTCACCGGCGTCCGCAACGCGACGGTCGGCCTCGGCGGCATCCTCCCGGTCACCACCGACACCGCCAACGGCGCCTACCCGGGCCAATACCGCGACAACAACGGCCAGTTGCAGCGCTGGAACGGCACCGCCTGGGCCGACTACCCGGTCCTGCCGACCTGGCAGAACTGGACCCCGGCCTGGACCACCAACACCGGTTCGGCGACCCCGTCCTTCGGCAACGCCTCGGTGAGCTGCCGGTACGTCAAGTCCGGGACGACCGTGCACCTGAACTTCCAGATCACGTTCGGCAGCACCACCAGCTTCGGCACCAGCCCCACCACCAACGACAACTGGCGCTTCTCCCTGCCGGTCACCGCCGCGGCGACCCGCCTGGGGATCGGCTTCGCCGAGGTGTCGGCCAACACCGCGGGCAGCCGCGCCATGGCCCGGCTCTCCCTCACCACCACCGGCGCCTTCGAACTGGTCATGTCCTCCGCCCAGACCTCCGCCACCGCCGTCGCCAACACGGGCTCACTGGACGCCCTCAGCCCGTGGACCTGGGCGAGCGGCCACACCATCACCGGCACCGCCACCTACGAGGCCGCCGCATGACGACCATCAACACGCCGTACCGGGCGATCTTCTGCGACCTGCGCACGGACGGCACCATCGACATCCTCCCCCTACGGGACGTCACCGTCGACGACTACATCGGCAAGGCCGGCTCACTCTCGGGCACCATCCCCGTCCCCGACGCGGCGATGGCCGCCCGGGTCCGCCGTATCGAGGAGGGCCGCACCTCGGTCTACCTCCAGCGCGGCAGCGACCTGTGGTGGGGCGGCATCGTCTGGACGAGCACCGTGCAGAGCGACGACCAGGGCGTGCTCACCCTCGGCATCCAGGCGGCGACCTTCGAGTCGTACGCGGGAAGGCGCCTGATCCGGGCAACGACCCCCGAATACGACCCGAACTACCAACTGACCCTCAGCGGCGACCAGTTGGACGTGGCAAGGGCGCTGTGGACGGACCTCCAGACCGCGCTCCCCGGCGGCGACATCGGCGTCAGCTACGGCACCGAGACCTCCGGGGTGACCCGTTCGGCGAGTTACCGCGACGGCGACGAGACGGTCTATCTCGACGCGCTGGACGCACTGGCGGCGCTGGAGAACGGCTTCGAGCACTACATCTCGGTGTACACGGACCCGACGACCGGCGCCCGCGTACGCCGCCTCCGTCTCGGCAGCCCGAAGATCCTCACCGGCGCCACCGACCTGGTGATGGACCGCCCGGGCACGATCCTGGCGTACTCCTTCCCGCGCGACGCGACCCGCGGCGGCACCACGGACCGCGCCCGAGGCGCCTCCACCAACACGGACCAGGCCAGCGAGTCCCGCCCCCTGTGCTCCACGGTCGCGGTGGCCAACGACCTGATCGGACAAGCGGGTTACCCCCGTATCGACCTGACCTCGGACCACAACGACATCACCGACGCGGCCACCCTCACCGCGCTCGCCCGCACCGAACTGGCCGCGGCCACCGGCGCGGTGGTGATCCCCGAGATCAGCGTGCGCCTGGACGACCTGGTCCCGGCCGCGCTGATCGGCCGCACGGTCCGCATCCGGATCACCGACGAGTGGTACGCCGAGGGCCTCGACACCCGCTACCGGATCATCGGCGTCAAGGTCAGCCCCGCCCAGCGCGGCCGCCCCGACACCGCCGACCTCTACCTGGAGGAGGTCTGATGCCCCAGCTCCCCGAAGACATCATCGACCGGCTCACCCAGATGGAACGCCGCATCCAGCAGCTCTCCACGGCCGTCAACACCCGCCCGGCCCTCAACACGGTCTCGGGCGGCACCCTGGAGGTGGGCCCGGCCACCGGTTCCCCGGTCTTCAAGATCGGCAAGTGGCCCGGCACCGACGAGTACCGCATGGAACTCCGCCGCCAGACAGGCCAGTTGGCGATGAGCATGTACAACGGCGACGGCACCGCCGCCTCCGCACAGCCCCTGCGCATCTACGACATCGCCGAACGCGAGCTGATCTCGGACGACGTCGCCACCGGCGGTCTCGCCCGGCCCTGGCTGAACCTGCTGCCGCCGCAGGACGCGACCGTCACCCGCTGGCCGCAGACCACGGCGACCACGATGACGACGATCGCGATGTCCTACAACGTCGTCTGGCAGCCGAAGATGCGGCTCCTCATGAACACCCGCACCAGCTCCGGCGCCACCGGCTCCGTCCAGCTCCTCGTCAACGGCGCCCAGTGGGGCACCGTCGTCGCCGCCGGCGCCGACTTCGACCAGTCGGGCCCGGTCGCCTCCGACTTCTCCGCCGCATACGGCGGCCTGCTCAAGGTCGAGGTCCAGGCCCAGGTCACCAGCGCCTCCGGCACCGTCTACGTCAACCCCGTACTGATGTACGGCCGCCAGACCTGAGGAAGGACAACCCATGGACATCGACCCCACTCAGCCCTGGGGCCTCGCCATCGACTTCGCGGGCCGCGCCACCATCACCGAGGCCGGCCACACGGTCTACATCAACGTCTCCGACTCCAGCTACAACACCGTCATCGCCCCCGACTCGGTCACCGGCCTCTACTCCCCGGTCACCGTCACCGCCCAGTTCACCGAGTCCGGCCCCAACTCCGCGACCCTGCGCGGCAGCGGCCGCGTCACCGTCCCGCCGATCGACACCAATCCGGTAGTCCCCGACCAGACAGCAGCCCAACAGGCGGTGGCCGCAGCCCTGGCCAACTTCGTGGACAACACGGCGGCGTACACGGCCCTCTGCGCCAAGTGGACAACACCGGACACGGGTCCGGGAGACGGAGACGGCAACGAGGACTCCACGGCAACGGCAACCCCTTAGGGGCGGGGGACTGTATCGAACATGCGGCTACCGCCGCGCGGCCGCACCTAGCCCTCTAACTCCGCCCACCCCAACCCCCTAGGGGCGCGGGGAACTGCGC
>NZ_JBXVPZ010000737.1:0-3017 GCF_057961495.1 Streptomyces sp. P5F9
CGTCCGGCCGGAGTTCGGCGGGTGGGCCGGGGGCGTGGCGTCGACGACTTCGGTGACGGACCGGCGACCGGCGAGGACCCTTGGTATTCCACTGGCTCCAAAAGCCCTTGGCGTACCGGGACCTGGCGGCAGGACTCGGCCGGTACACCGCCGTGCCCGCTCCGCTGTCCCGCGACCCCGACGAGGAGGCACGCCTGGTCCACTCCCTGCGCCGCGATCTGCGTGGCGACGACGGGCGTGCCAGGGCGACAGCGGTCCGTATCATCTGGACCGCCGACCATCTCGACGTAGCTGCCGCCCGCAGCCCGCCGCCTCCAGCTCAGCCTGGCAGCCGCGGCGAAGCCGAGTGACCGACGCTGCTTCCACGGGGCGCCGCCGCAGGAGGGGCGGGCATACGGCAGCCGCTCGGCTTCCCTGAGATCACGTGGCCGGGAGCGCGGTAGTCGTCGCCATCCACCCTTTTCCTGAGGATGCCGGGGTGCGGGGCCCGTGCCGAGGAAGTCCGCGCCTCGGGCCGGGGAGGGCATCGCGCAGTGAGGGGGCCCGATCCGGCCAGTGCGGGAGGCGGGAACGACGGAGACGACGGCGTGGTAGCCGCGCCGGTGTCATTGGTTGGCCCTGCTGACACCAGTCCGCTTCCCGGTCAGGCGCGGACGCCCAGCAGACGCCCGTTCTGGAGGCCGAAGTACAGCACGCCGTCGGCCACCGCGGGTGTGGAGAAGACCGGGCTGCCGGTGTCCGCCCGCCATCGTTCCTCGCCCGAGACCGCGTCCAACGCCCACATACGGCCGTCCTTCGTGCCGACGTACAGCGTGCCGTCCGCCACCACCGGAGCCCACCGCACCCAGACACCGACCTTGCGACTCCACCGTCTCTCGCCGGACACCGCGTCGACAGCCCACAGATACCCGTCGCCGGTGCCGAAGTACACGAGACCGTCGGCCACCGCCGGCGTGGACTTCACCCAGGTGCCGGCCGGGAGCTTCCACCGGACCTGACCCGATGCCGCGTCCACCGCCCACAGGTGCCGATCGGCGCTGCCGACATAGAGGATGCCGTCGGCGACCACCGGCGAGGACCACAGCCCACTCAGCGTCTTCAGTCGCCACCGCACCTGGCCGGAGGCGGTGCGCAGAGCCCACAGAACGCCGTCGTCGCTACCGACGTAGACCGAGTCGCCCACCACGGTCGGTGAGGAACGCACGCCCGTGCCGACACGGACCTGCCACCTGGGCTCCCCTGAGACGGCGTCGACCGCCCGGAAGAAACCGTCGTTGCTGCCGAAGAGGACCATGCCGTCGGCGACCACCGGCGTGGACCGCACCATGCCGTCCGTCCTGACCCGCCACCGCTCCCGGCCCGAAACGGCGTCCACCGCCCACAGGCATTTGTCCCAACTGCCGATGTAGACAGTGCCGTTGGCGAAGGCGGGCGACGCGGCCACCACACCGCCGACCCTGCACTGCCAGCGTTCTTCGCCGGACACGGCGTCGACGGCCCACAGGAGATGGTTCCAACTGCCCACATAAACAGTGCCGTTGACCACGACCGGCGACGATTCCTTCACCGCTCCGCCGGTGTCCAACTGCCAGCGCACGGCACCGCGCCGCTGTCCTTCCTCCTGCTCGCCGTTTCCGTCGGCGCTGCCGGCGGAAACGAGGACATACGGTTTGACGACGACCGGCAGGTAGGCGAAGTAGCCGATCACCTCAATGGCGTTGAAAATCCCCAAGGGCACAAGGATCAGTGCCCACCACGGCGTGAGTTGGCCCACGAGGATGGATATCAGCGCGGCGGCGCAGCCTATCCCTGAGCAACTGGCCACGAGAAGCTCAAGGGCTCCTTTGGCGCGAAGGCCTCGAAGTAGCATGGCCGACAACATATGATCACTCGGCCGCCGAATCGGTCAAGATTGCGAAAAACGTCAACACCCGGTGATCGGGCGGAACTTGCGTGCGGTTCCGCTGCGGTCGAGGGCGACAGCGGCCGGTTCAAGAGCGTCGAGCACCGAACGCACGGTCGAGCCTGGTTCCCATCGCTCGGAGGCCACGTCCTCCTCCAGCCGCGGCCATCACACAACTGCCGTCAGAACCATGACCGTTGGCGGTTCGCTCGCCGCCGCTGAGCACCGCTACGGCTCTCGGGGCTGCTCGAACACGAGCGGGCCGGGCGGATCAACAGGGCCCCGTGAGCGGTCAGTTGTCCGCTGCCTCCGTCGTCGCCTCGTCCGGTGCCGCCGCTGCCGTGGTCTCGGTGTGAATGGCGTGGCCGCGTTGGGGGGTGAGGTCGAGGGAGGTGAGGACCGAGGAGTGGACGATCGAGGGGAGGGTGTGACGGAGGAGAGCGGAAACGCTGGCGGGGAGGTTCTGGTAGTTGGTCGTGGCCTGTGACATGGCCTGGACGCCGGTGACGGCGCCGACAAGCACCTGAGCGGTCTCGGCGGGGTTGACGTGGGGGAGGAGCTCGCCTTGTTTCTGGGCCTTGCCGAGGAGTTCGTTGGTGACGGCGGTCCAGTGCTGGAAGGGGCCGGTGCGGTCGAGGCCGTCGGCGCGTTGGTCGAGGGTGAGACGGGCGCCGGCCCGGACGAGGGGGTCGGTCTGGAGGCGGTAGGCGTGGAGCATGGTGGTGTCGATGAGTTCTTGGATTTTGCAGGGGCGGTCGGGGACGACGAGCGACTGGTCCTGTCCGGCGAGGACACCCAGAGCGAGTTGTTCTTTGGAGCGGAAATGGAAGTAGAGGGCGCCTTTGGTCACGTTGGCGGTGGTGAGGATCTCGCTGATGGTGGCGGCTTGGTAGCCGCGTTCCTCGAAGACCGTGGCTGCGGCCATGAGGATGGTGTGGCGGGTGCGAATGGCCCGGTCCTGTTTGGGTTCTGGCATGTTCGGGCCCCTTTCGTCACGGGTCGGGTGCCGTCCGTTAAAAATACCGTCCAGTTCGTATAGTCTACGGCGCTGCAGGCGCCGTTGAGCCGTGTTGCCGTGTCGGTCGCCGGGCCGCGGGGGAGGGGGGAGTTGGAG
>NZ_JBXVPZ010000738.1:0-2981 GCF_057961495.1 Streptomyces sp. P5F9
CTCGTCAACCGTCAAATGCTTCGCCAGCGCCGCCCGCCCCCGGTACAACCTGGCCTTGACCGTCCCCACGGGCGCACCCGTGTCGGAGGCTATCTGCTCGACGCTCACGTCACACAGATGGTGCAGGACGATCACCATCCGCTGGGCCTTGGGCAGTTGGCGCAGCGCGGCGACGAGTGCCGTGTGATCAGGGTCGGGTCCCGGCACCGCCCCGGGCGGTGGAGTACGGCGCACCAGCTCCAGCCAGCGCCTGGCCCGGCGCCAACGGCTCACCGCCAGCCGCATGGCGACCGTACGGATCCACGCCTCGGGCGCCTCGTCCGCGAGGAAGTCCCGGCGCCGGTCCCAGGCCCGTACGAACGCCTCCTGGACCACGTCCTGCGCCTCCTCCCTGTCTCCGGTGAACGCCGAGAGCTGGCCGGTCAGACGGGGAAACGTGGCCGCGTAGAAGGCGTCGAACTCGTCCTCGGTCATGACCTCACCGGAGTCTTGGAATTCCCGTGCAACCTGACCGCCCTCGCCGTGCGTACAGGTCCCGATGGCCGCGTCCTCACCACACGCCCCACAGGAAAGACGACAAACACGCGCCCCTGGATCCACTTCCCCCACAGCCGTACCGGAGGACCCCCGAAGTGCCGCACTCCCCCGACGACTTCGCCGCGTACGCACACGCGCGCCTGCCCGAACTGGTCACCACCGCCCACCTGCTCTCCGGCACCCCGGGCGGCCCGAACGACCCCCGGGAGGCGACCGAGTTGGCGCGGAGAACCCTGGTGCGGGTGTGCGCGCGGTGGCGCCGGATACCTCGGGACGACGCGGACTTCTATGTACGACGGTTCCTGGTCAAGGAGTGTCTGCGCGGGGCGCGGGGGCGGGCACGCCGCGCGAAGGCCCAACGGGCCGTGCTCGTGTTGCTGCACTGGGAGGGCCTGCGCGAGGCGGAGATCGCCCAGTTGCTCGGCTGGTCTTCCGGTGCGGTCAGGAGCCGGGCTCGGCGGGGGCCGGCGGTGTGCGGAGGTGATGCCGAGCGGCTCCGGCGGCTCTTCGCCGAGGCCGCTGCCGGCTTTGTCCCGTCGGACGTTCGGCTCGATGCCGTCGAACAGCACGGCCGGGCGCTACGACGGCGCCGTAGAGGCGTGGTGGCGGCCGCCTGCGGGCTGTTGCTCGTGCCGGGGGCCGTGTTCGGCGCGGACCGGTTCATGGGCGGCGGCTCCACGGACGGGTCGGGCGGCGGGGTGGCCGACGTGGCGCAGAGCCCGATACGGATCGTCGCACCCGGCGAACGGGTGGACGCCGTACCGGGCGTACAGGTCTGGCTGACCACCGACGGCAAGCACTGGTCGACGCCGGAAGCGCCCAACCAGTTCCTCGGCCTGACCGACGCCAATGCCGAGGACACAGACACCTACAGGAACAAGTACCGGGACAAGGACAAGTACGGGAGCGGCAAGAAGGTCAGCGCCGAGAGCGGGAAACCAGCCGTCTCCGTACAACCCGACCCGCTGAACAGCACCTCGTACTTCCTGTCGGGCCTGTACCGAGGCCTGTCCGCCGACCCGGCACGCGTCGAAGTCACCGTCGGAGACCGCAGGATCACCGGTACGGTCCTCACGCTCGCGGGCAGCCCCGGCTGGGGCGTCTGGTACGCGCGCACACCGCTGACGCCGGAGGAGTTGAAGTCGAGCTCCGTCGACGGCGGCCCGGCCGTCACGGTGTACGACGCGGCCGGCAAGGCCGTCGCGCGGGGCGGGGCGGCCCAGTGAAGCGCCGCATGCGCACCCGTGCCCGCGCCCACCTGCGGCGCGTCCCGCTCCGCCTGCGCCTCCGCCGCACCCGGGGCCGCATGCTGCGCCGGCTGCTCATCGCCGCCGTCCTCCTGATCGCGTCACTCTGCACAGCGGCGGTCGTCGCGTACCGCCTGACGGACATCCCCGAGCCGCACCCGGAGACAGTCACCCAAAGCACGGTTTTCGTGGACGACAAGGGCTCCTACCTGGGCCGACGCGGCCCGGTAGACCGCCAGGAGGTACCCCTGTCACAGGTCCCGCGATACGTCCAGGACGCGGTGATCGCGGCCGAGAACCGCTCATTCCGGACGGACGACGGCGTCTCGCCACGAGCCATCGCGCGCGCGGTACTGGCCTCCCTGACCGGCGGCGAACGACAGGGCGGTTCCACCATCACCCAGCAGTACGTGAAGAACGCCCTGCTGAGCCCGGAACAGTCCCTGTCCCGCAAGGCGCGCGAGGCCCTGATCGCGATCAAACTCGACCGCACCCGATCCAAGGACGACATCCTGGCGGGCTACCTCAACACGGTCTACTTCGGCCGGGGTTCGGCCGGCATCCAGGCGGCCGCGCGCAACTACTTCGGCGTGGACACCCGGAACCTGACCGTCTCCCAGGGCGCCGCACTGGCATCGATCGTCAACATCCCGTCGTACTACGAGAAGGCGGGCTCCGATCCGAAGGTGACCGCGACGCTCAAGGCACGCTGGTCATGGGTCCTCGACGCGATGGCGACAAGCGGCGCCATCACCGCGAAGCAACGCGCCGACGCCACCTTCCCGGCCTTCCGCTTCTACCCGCCGGGCACGACCGAGGGGCAACGGCAGTACATGATCGACGTGGCCGCGCAGGAGGCCGCCGACCGACTCGGCATCACCGAGGACCAGTTGGCCCGCGGCGGCTACACCGTGCACACCACGTTCGACCTGGCCCTCCAGGACGCCACGACCGAGGCGGTGAAGAACCTCAAGGCCAGCAAGAACGGCAAGGATGACAAGGATGACAAGGGCACCACGCTGCACACGGCGGTCGTGGCGATCAAACCCGGCGACGGGGCGGTAAGGCTCCTGTACGGGGGCTCGGACTACGCCCGGCAACCGTTCAACGACGCGGTGGGCGGCGCCGTAGAAGCGGGAACGGCCCTGGACCCCTTCGGCAAGGTCCTCCTCACCACCCCCCTGACCGACCTCCAGA
>NZ_JBXVPZ010000739.1:0-2981 GCF_057961495.1 Streptomyces sp. P5F9
GCCCACGTCGGCGAGTTCGGGGGCGCCGGCGCCGGCCACGTTGAAGTAGCGCAGGGAGGCCGTGGAAAGGCCGGTCGCCCGGCCCGTCGCGCGGACCAGCCACTCACCCGCCAGCTTCGTCTCGCCGTACGGCGACATCGGGACGCAGGGCGTCTCCTCGGTGACCAGTTCCACGTCCGGCATGCCGTAGACGGCCGCCGAGGACGAGAAGACGAAGGACGGGACGCCGGCCGTGGTCACCGCCTCCAGGAGGACGCGCAGGCCCTCGACGTTCTCCCTGTAGTAGTGCAACGGCAGGTCCACCGACTCGCCGACCTGCTTCTTCGCCGCCAGATGGACGACTCCGGTGACGTCCTGGTCGGCGAGGGTACGGGCCACCCGTTCCGCGTCCAGGATCGAACCCACCACCAGAGGAACGCCGTCGGGCACGCGCTCGGCGATGCCGGTGGACAGGTCGTCGTAGACGACCGCCTGTTCGCCCGCCTCGGTCATCGCCCTCACGACGTGCGCCCCGATGTAGCCGGCGCCGCCGGTGATCAGCCAGGTCATCTGCGGCCGTCTCCTCCGTCACTCGATCCGTGGTGGTGTGTCCCTCGCGCGCTTCAGGACTCCACGCGCTTCGGGCCTCAGTCAATCAGGCGCCGGAGTGTGCCGAGGTCAACTGCTGGGACTCCCCGTAGGGGCCGGTGGACCGCACGCGCGCGTGCGCCGTCGCCGGGAGCGGTCTCGACGACCGCCACAGGCGGACGAACGACAGGACGGCCGCGGCGGCCAGCAGACCATTGCGTACGACCATGAGGGCGCAGCCCGTCCAGGTGGAGTGGATGACGTCGACGTACAGGACGGGGAACTCGACGGAGCTGACCGCGCTCGCCGCCACGATCAGCGCGGCCACCGCGCGCTGGGTGGTGTGCCGCGAGGTCAGGCAGACGGCGGCCAGGCCGAGCAGCCAGATCATGTACTGGGGGCTGATCACCCGGCTGGTCACGGTGAACAGCAGGACGGCGCTCATCGCGGCATCGAACGGAGTCGCGTCGGTCCACCGGCGAGCCCGGATCCGCCACAGCAGCAACAGCCCGAAGGCGACCGCCGTGAGCGCGAGGGAGGCGTCGGCGACGGCGGAGACGTACGGTCCCGTGAACTCCATCGCGCCGTACCGGTAGTGCACCTGCCCCGGCCAGCCGACGTGGGTGGCCAGGCCGAGGGCGGTACCGCCGAGGGACTCGATCTGTACGCCCCGGCCGCCCTGCTGGCGCAAGAAGGCGAAAGGATTGTTGAACAAAACCACGAGAGACATGAGCGACAAGACCCCCGTCCCCACCGCCCACGACCACACCGACCGCGTCGTCCGACCCCTCGGCATCCCCAGCAGCACCAGGGCCGGCCACACCTTCACCAGCGCGCCCAGCGCCGCGAACGCGCCGCACACGCGCGTGGAGCGCGACAACGTCAACAGGGAGATGGCGGCGAACGCCGTGACCTGCACGTCGTAGCGGACGAGGGGCATGTGCAGGAGGAGGGGGAGGCAGGCGACCCAGTATGCGGCGCCGCGCAGGCTGTGGCCGGGGCGGGTGCCCGCGCGGGCCAGGGTCAGCGTGATCACGGCGTCGGTCGCGAGGGTGAGGACGACGAACGCCTGGAAGTACGTCAGGTCCGGCAGCAGCGCGGGGGCCAGGAGCACAGGTCCGGCGCCCGGCGGGTACTGCCACAGCGGGTCGTGCGCCGGGAACGCGCCGTGCGACAGGACGCCGTACCAGTGGTGGTACAGGCGCCACACCTCACGGGCGACCCCGCCATGGCCGAGCAGGGGGAGGCCGTTGTACGCGAGGAGGAGGAGCATCCCCGCGCGGGTGGCGAGCCAGGCGAGGGTGAGGGCGAGGAGGCGGTGTCTGCGGACGGCGTTCATCATGGCGGATCGTAAGCCGGGTGAATGCCGCAGGAATGCTAATACACCGTCAATCGTCGGTAAGAGCTTGCTAACAGTACAAAATCAGCCAGGTGGACAGCCAAGGTGAGGGTGAGTACAGGCACGGGCGACGGACGCGTCCGGGAGTCGTCGCCGTGGTCGTGCCGGTGGTCGTCATGCTCGCGCTGGGGCTGTGGGGGCTCGACCGCGACGGGATGTGGGGCGACGAGAGCGTCACGTTCCTGGTCGGGCGGCGCACGGTGCCGCAGATCTGGCACCTGCTGCACGGCGTCGACGCGGTGCACGGCCTGTACTACTTCCTCATGCACGCCGTCCTCGCCGTCCACCCCGGCGAGGTGGCCCTCCGCCTGCCGTCCGTGTGCGGCGCGGCGGCGACGGCGGGCCTCGTCGCGGCCCTCGGCGTCCGCCTGGCCCGCCCCCGCGTCGGCCTCTGGGCCGGCCTCCTCTACACGATCACCCCGCTGACCGGCCACTACGCCCAGGAGGGCCGCTCCTACGCCCTGGTCGCGGCGGGCGTGGCCGGGGCAACACTGCTCCTGGTGCGGGCACTGGAAGGACAGTCCTGGCGGCCGTACGGCGCCGTCCTCGCCGTGACCTTTCTGCTGCACGAGTTCGCGGTCCTGGTGCTCTGCGCGCACGCGCTGACGCTGGCGGCGGCACGGGTGCGCAGAACGGTGTGGCTCGGCTGGGTTCGTGCGGTGGGTGTCGCGCTGGGTGCCCTGTTGCCATTGGCCTGGGTGTCCCAACGCCAGTCCGCGCAGGTGGCCTGGCTGAGGGTGCCGGACTGGGACACGACGGAAGGGCTCGCCCGCGACTTCCTCGCCGTCACCCCGACCGGCGTCGTCTTCTGGACCTCGGTCCTCCTGATCCTGCTCGGCCTCGGCTCCGGCCGGCTCACGTCGGTCGCCCTGCCGTTGCTGCTGGTGCCGCCGGTGCTCCTGTTGACGGTGTCTCAATTCCGGCCCTTGTTCCACGAGCGCTATGTGCTGTACGCGCTGGCGGGGGCGCCGCTGCTGGTGGCGGCGCCCCCGCCAGCGCGTACAGCACATAGCGC
>NZ_JBXVPZ010000740.1:0-2959 GCF_057961495.1 Streptomyces sp. P5F9
GTTCCGCCCTAGGGGGCAGGTCAGGGTCGTTCTCCACCCACGGGCCCTGTCCTCGACCGTGCCCCTGCGGTTACCTTCGCTGCGTGGCGATGTTTCGACTCCAGGGCAGCAAGGTGCTCGCCGTCGACATGACCGGGGACGCCGTGAAGGCGAAGAACGGCTCGATGGTCGCGTACGACGGGCAGATGGCCTTCAAGAAGATGAGCGGCGGGGGTGAGGGCATCCGGGGGATGGTGACCCGGCGGCTCACCGGTGAGCAGATGACGGTGATGGAGGTGAGGGGGCAGGGGACGTGCTGGTTCGCGGACCGGGCCTCCGAGATCAACCTCGTGAATCTTCAGGGGGACAAGCTGTACGTGGAGTCGAGCAATCTGCTCGTGACCGACGCTGGGCTGCGCACCGGGACGACCTTCACCGGGCTGCGCGGCGCCTCGCAGGGCAACGGGCTGTTCACCACGACCGTCGAAGGGCACGGCCAGGCGGCGATCATGTCGGACGGTCCGGCGGTGGTGCTGCGGGTGAGCCGGCAGTACCCGCTGACCGTCGACCCCGGCGCGTACATCGCGCACCAGGGGAACCTGCAGCAGTCGTTCCAGTCCGGTGTGACCTTCCGCACGCTCTTCGGGGAGGGCGGCGGCGAGGCCTTCCAGATCCGCTTCGAAGGGGACGGGCTCGTCTACGTCCAGCCCAGCGAGCGGAACACGATCGCGGGGGACGTGTGACATGGCGTTCACCGAGATCAACTCGAAGATGATCCAGGCCACGGTCATGCCGGGCCAGCGGCTGTTCAGCCAGCGCGGCGCGATGCTCGCCTACAAGGGCGACGTGTCCTTCACCCCGAACATCCAGGGCGGCCAGGGCGGCGTCATGTCGATGCTCGGACGCCGGGTGGCGAACGAGGCGACCCCCCTGATGACCGTCGAGGGCAGCGGCACCGTGATGTTCGGTCACGGCGGCCACCACATCCAGATCATCAACCTCACCGGCGACACCCTCTACGTGGAGGCCGACCGCCTCCTCGCCTTCGAGGGCACCCTCCAGCAGGGCACGATGTTCATGGGCTCCCAGGGCGGCGTCATGGGCATGGTCCGAGGCCAGGTCACCGGCCAGGGCCTGTTCACGACCACGCTCCAGGGTCAGGGCTCGGTCGCCGTGATGGCCCACGGCGGCGTCTTCGAGGTCCCGATCACCCCCGGCCGCCCCGTCCACGTCGACCCGCAGGCCTACGTCGCCCACCACGGCGACGTACGCAACAAGCTGTCCACGGCGCTCGGTTGGCGCGACATGGTGGGCCGGGGCTCCGGCGAGGCGTTCCAGCTGGAGCTGAGCGGCAACGGCGCGGTGTACGTCCAGGCGTCGGAGGAGAAGCTGTGAGCCAGTACGCGGGATCGGGCCCCACGATCTACGACCCGATGACCCTCCCGGTCGACGACAACGTCAACAAGTACACCTTCTGCGTGGAGCTCAAGGGGAGCCAGTGGTTCCTGCAGAAGGGGAAGATGATCGCCTACTACGGCTCGATGGAGTTCAACGGCATCGGGCACGGGCGACTCGACCGACTTGTCCGTACGTCCTTCCATTCGCCTCTGCACGCGAGCGACTGGGTCGTGGCGGACGGCTCGGGCAAGATGCTGCTCGCCGACCGGGCCTTCGACGTCAACGCGTACGACCTCGAAGACGCCAACATGACCATTCGCTCGGGCAACCTGCTCGCTTTTCAGCCAAGTC
The DNA here is from genome assembly GCF_057961495.1 of Streptomyces sp. P5F9. NCBI lineage: Bacteria > Bacillati > Actinomycetota > Actinomycetes > Kitasatosporales > Streptomycetaceae > Streptomyces > Streptomyces sp. P5F9. The sequence goes on from NZ_JBXVPZ010000740.1 coordinate 1,729, forward strand.
TCGCTCTCAAGCAGTCGATTGTTCCCGGGTTTCTGACACTCATCGGAACCGGCAAGATCGTGGCCGCGTCCAGCGGCCCGGTGGTGTTCATGGAACCCCCGATCCGGGTGGACCCGCAGGCCCTCGTCGGCTGGGCCGACTGCCCCTCCCCCTGCCATCACTACGACCACGCGTACATGACCGGCCTGATGGGCGGTCTACGTGCGATGACGGGCATCGGCGGAGCCTCCGGGGAGGAGCACCAGTTCGAGTTCGTCGGGGCGGGCACGGTGCTGCTCCAGTCGTCGGAGAACCTGATGCCCGAGCAGGCCACAGGGGTTGTGCCGCACGAGCCGGGGGTACCGGGTGGGGGCGGGGTCCCCACAGGCCCCTCACAGCAGGCGGGCGCACCGCGCCTTCCCGGACAGCTGGGGGACCTCCAGCGTCGCTTCGGGCTGTGAGCGGTAGTCTGCGGAGTGTGACGTCGAACGTGTGCGCGCCGTCACGCCACCCTCACTAGTTCGCCTTTCAACATTTTAGGTAGACTTCATTCATGGAGACCGAGACGGCCACGCGCTGGCTGACCGATGAGGAGCAGTGCGCCTGGCGCACCCATCTGGAGGTCAACAGGCTGCTGACGTACCAACTCGAAAAGGACCTGCAGCCGTTCGGCCTGACAATGAACGACTACGAGATCCTGGTGAATCTCTCCGAGGCGGACGGCGTACGACTACGGATGAGCGACCTCGCGGCCGCCACCCTCCAGTCCAAGAGCCGCCTCTCGCACCAGATCACCCGCATGGAGAACGCGGACCTGGTCCGCCGGGAGAACTGCGAGTCGGACCGCCGTGGCCTCTACGCGGTGCTGACCGAGCACGGCCTGGAGACGATGAAGAAGGTCGCGCCCCACCACGTGGCGTCCGTACGCCGCCACTTCATCGACCTCGTCACCCCCGAGGGCCTGTCCGACCTCAGCAAGACCCTGAAGCCGATCGCGGAACATCTGCGAGGGCAACGGGGACGCCCGTAGCGGCAACTGATCGACAAGCGGCCGGAGTTCGAACAGAACTCCGGCCGCCTTTGTCATCCCGGGCTACGGCAGCGCCCCTTTTAGGGGCGCGGGGAACTGCGCGACCAGCCACGACGGACCGGCAGACAAGACACAACCCCCGCACCACCAGCCACCGCCCCGGCGACCAAGAAACAAACCCCCAACGGCACCCGCCCAACAAGCAACCCCGTCACCACCGAC
>NZ_JBXVPZ010000741.1:0-2946 GCF_057961495.1 Streptomyces sp. P5F9
GCGCGGGGGCTCGGGGTCGGGGTCGCGCTGGTGCGGGCCATCGAGGACGCGGCACGCGTGCGTGGGCTCGCCGCCGTAGACCTGCATGCGCAGACGCATGCCCTCGGGTTCTACGAACGGCTTGGCTACGAGGCGTACGGTCCGGAGTTCGCGGACGCCGGTATTCCGCACCTGGCGATGCGGCGCGCGTTGTAACCGGCTTCCGCGACCGACGGGCGTCGAAAGAGCTGGTGGGGTGGGCGTCGTGGCAGGCTTGGGCGTCCGTTGTGTGAACGTCGAGATCCCGCCGGAGCCCTGACCGTGGATCAATTGGCCCTCTTGTTCGTCCTGTTGCTCGGGGCCGTGGTGAGCGTCCCGTTGGGGGACCGGTTCGGTCTGCCGGCGCCGGTGCTCATGACGCTCCTCGGGATAGTCCTCGCGGTGGCCGACTTCGTGCCGAACGTGAACGTCCCGCCCGAACTGATCCTGCCCCTGCTGCTGCCACCGCTGCTGTACGCGGCCGTACGGCGCACCTCCTGGCGGCAGTTCACGGCCAACATCCGGCCCATCTTCCTGCTGGCCGTGGCGCTGGTGTTCGTCACCACCCTCGCCGTGGCCGCCGTCGCGAGCGCGATCGTGCCGGGGCTGCCGATCGCGGCTGCCGTGGCGCTCGGCGCGCTGGTGGCGCCGCCCGATCCGGTCGCCGCGACCGCCGTCGCGGGGCAACTCGGGCTGCCGCGGCGGCTGGTGTCGATCCTGGAAGGCGAGGGGCTCTTCAACGACGTGACGGCCATCGTGCTCTACCACGTCGCGATCGCCGCCGCCGTCAGCGGGAGCTTCGACTTCTGGCGGGCCGGGCTCGACTTCGTGCTGTCGGCCGTCGTCGCCGTAGTGGTCGGAGTGGCCCTGGGGTGGGCCACGAACAAGCTGATGTCGGCCCTCGACGACGCCACCCTGCAGATCGGGCTGACGCTGCTGGTGCCGTACGCGTCGTACGTCCTGGCCGACGAGCTGCACGGGTCCGGGGTGCTCGCGGTGCTCACCACCGCGCTGTTCCTGGCCGAGTACTCGCTCGGCGCCGACGACGTGCTGACGCGGCTCGCCGGGGCGACGGTGTGGGACGTCGTGGACACGCTGGTGACGGGGGTCGCGTTCGGGCTCATCGGGCTCGAACTGCACAACGCGATCCGTACGGCGTCCGGGCGGTGGGGCGAGATGCTCGGCTGGGCCGCGGCGATCGTCGGGGTCGTGGTGGTCGTACGGCTGGCGTGGCTGCTGCCGGCGACCTGGCTGACGAAACGGCTGCACGCCAAGCGGGACTACGACGAGGAGATCCCGACGTCCTGGCGGGAGACCGTGATCATGTGGTGGGCGGGGATGCGCGGGGTGGCGTCCGTGGCCCTGGCGCTGGCGATTCCGCTGACCATGGACGACGGGTCGGCGTTTCCCGACCGCGACGAGATCGTGTTCATCGCGTTCGGGGTGATCATGGCGACGCTGGTGCTTCAGGGGCTCACCTTGCCGTGGCTGGTGAAGCGGCTCGGAGTGCGGGCCGACACCGACAGCGAGAAGGCGTTCGAGAAGGAGCTGGCGGTGCGGGCGGCGAAGGCCGCGAAGCGGAGGCTGCGGGAGATCGAGGATGTCGAGGAGCTGCCGGAGGAGGTGTCCGAGCAGTTGTTGCGGCGGGCGTTCGACATCGGGGTGCGGATCTCTCCCGAGGTGGGGGACGGGGAGCGGCGTGAGGTGTACGAGAAGCGGGTGAAGCGGGTGAAGCGGATGCGCCGGATCCAGGGGGAGATGATGAGCGCGGCCCGGCATGAGGTGCTGGCGGCGCGGAGCGAACCCGGGGCGGATCCGGAGATCGTGGACCGGGTGCTTCGGCATCTGGATGTCCGTAGCTTGAGGTGAGTGCTCGCCCACCCACGCACCGCCCGTTCACCGTGGGCTGGAGGGTGGGCGTTTGCCGTGGGGGCCGGGCGTCGTCGGCGCCTGCGGGTCGAAATGCTTGCTCGCCCGCGCACTGGCTGTTCACTGTGGGCTGGAGGGTGGGCGTTTGTCGTGGGGGCCGGGCGTCGTTGGCGGCTGCGGGTCGAAATGGTTGCTCGCCCGCGCACTGTGGCCGTTCACCGTTGGCCGAGAGGTGGGCGTTCGCCGTGGGGATGCGGCGTCGTCGGGGGCCTTCCGCCCGTGCATGGCAGTCCTGTAAACGCGGGAGAGGAACGCCCGGTTTGCTTTGTAGGCTCGTCCCATGGCTCGCAACGTTGTGATCAGTGGTGGCGGTACGGGAATCGGGCTCGCCGTGGCGCATGTCTTCGCGGGTGACGGGGATCGGGTGTTGCTTCTCGGGCGACGGCGCGAGGTGTTGGAGAAGGCGGGGGTGCCGGGGGCGTTGACATACGCCGGGGACTTGAGCGAGCCCGAAGTCGTGCGCGGGGTCGGGCGGTTCGTCGCCGAGGAGTTCGGCACCGTGGATGTACTGGTGCACGGCGCGGGCGGTACCGGGGCGTTGGAGCCGGGGAGCGCGAGCAGCGACCCGCTGGACCGCGTCGCGCACGACTGGACGGTCAACTTCCGGATCAACACCCTGAGCGCCGCGCTGCTCACCGAGGCGCTGAAGCCGCGGCTCGCGGAGCCGGGCGGGCGGGTGCTGTTCGTGAGCTCCATCGCCGCGTACCGGGGTTCGGGGAGCGGGGCGTACGGCGGGGCCAAGGCCGCGTTGCATCCGTACGCCTATGACCTGGCCCGGGATCTCGGCCCGCGCGGCATCACCGTGAACGTGGTCGCGCCCGGGTACATCGAGGACACGGAGTTCTTCGGGCCGCAGATCGATCCCGCCCGGCGTGAACGGCTCATCAACGACACGTCGACCGGGCGGGCCGGTACCCCTGGGGATGTCGCCGCGACCTTGCACTGGCTTGCCTCACCGGCGGCGGGCCATGTCACCTCCCAGGTGATCCAGGTCAACGG
>NZ_JBXVPZ010000742.1:0-2905 GCF_057961495.1 Streptomyces sp. P5F9
GTGCGGAGGGGGTTGGGGCGGCCGGTGTCGAGGGCGTACACGCGGAGGCCGAAGAGGCGCTTGCCCGGGGTGAAGCCGATCGTGCCGACGGTCAGGACGCTCAGGAGGAAGAAGATCAGCAACGTCCAGTACGAGGCCGCATGGATGTTGCCGTGCGTGATCAGTTGGGATGCAATCAGCTCGCTCATCCCCCAGTCGACGGCGAGGGCGCCGAGCCGGCGGCCCGGGCGGGCGATCGAGCCGGGGCCGTCCTCGGGCAGGCCCAGCTGCTCACCGCGGTAGCCGAAGTCGACACCTGCTCGCTCCGCGGCCTCACGGGGCCCGGAGAGCCATGAGCCGATTGCATCCCTGTTGTCCACCCGTCCACGGTACTGCCCGCGTTCTGCCATGCGGACAGGAGGGGCCGGCGGGCCCAAGACCGGTTAACTTGGGCGAAACAAATGGGTCACGCTTGAGAAATCCCCCGTCCCTAAGGTCGGGTCCAGCGTGTGCCACCGCACTGGCCGCACGAACGAACTACCACCCCGGCACGGACGGTCGGGAGTAGGAGGAGCTGGATGTTCCAGAACGCCGACGAGGCCAAGAAGTTCATCGCGGACGAGGACGTCAAGTTCGTCGACGTCCGATTCTGCGATCTGCCGGGTGTGATGCAGCACTTCACGCTGCCGGCGACGGCCTTCGACCCGGACGAGGAACTCGCCTTCGACGGCTCCTCGATCCGCGGCTTCCAGGCCATCCACGAGTCCGACATGGCGCTCCGCGCCGACCTGTCGACCGCGCGCGTGGACCCCTTCCGCCGCGACAAGACGGTCAACATCAACTTCTTCATCCACGACCCGATCACGGGCGAGCAGTACTCCCGTGACCCGCGCAACGTGGCCAAGAAGGCGGAGGCGTACCTCGCCTCCACCGGCATCGCGGACACCGCGTACTTCGGTCCCGAGGCCGAGTTCTACGTCTTCGACAGCGTGCGCTTCGAGACCAAGTCGAACGAGAGCTTCTACCACATCGACTCCGAGGCCGGCGCCTGGAACACCGGTGCGGTCGAGGACAACCGCGGCTACAAGGTCCGCTACAAGGGCGGCTACTTCCCGACCCCGCCGGTCGACCACTTCGCCGACCTGCGTGCGGAGATCTCCCTGGAGCTGGCCGCGTCCGGCCTCCAGGTCGAGCGCCAGCACCACGAGGTGGGCACCGCCGGCCAGGCCGAGATCAACTACAAGTTCAACACGCTGCTCGCCGCGGCCGACGACCTCCAGCTCTTCAAGTACATCGTGAAGAACGTGGCCTGGCGCAACGGCAAGACCGCGACCTTCATGCCGAAGCCGATCTTCGGCGACAACGGCTCGGGCATGCACATCCACTCCTCGCTGTGGGCGGGCGGCTCCCCGCTCTTCTACGACGAGGCCGGCTACGCGGGTCTGTCCGACACCGCCCGCTACTACATCGGCGGCATCCTCAAGCACGCCCCGTCGCTGCTCGCGTTCACCAACCCGACGGTGAACTCGTACCACCGCTTGGTGCCGGGCTTCGAGGCGCCGGTCAACCTGGTGTACTCGCAGCGCAACCGCTCCGCCGCGATGCGCATCCCGATCACGGGCTCCAACCCGAAGGCCAAGCGCGTCGAGTTCCGCGCGCCCGACTCCTCCGGCAACCCGTACCTCGCCTTCTCCGCCCTGCTCCTCGCGGGCCTGGACGGCATCAAGAACAAGATCGAGCCGGCCGAGCCAATCGACAAGGACCTCTACGAGCTGGCCCCCGAGGAGCACGCGGGCGTCGCCCAGGTCCCGACCTCCCTCCCGGCCGTCCTCGACCGCCTTGAGGCCGACCACGAGTTCCTCCTCGCGGGCGACGTCTTCACGTCCGACCTGATCGAGACGTGGATCGACTTCAAGCGCACGAACGAGATCGCACCGCTGCAACTGCGTCCGCACCCGCACGAGTTCGAGCTCTACTTCGACGTGTGATCCAACCGATCGAACCGATCGCCGGGTGCCCCCGTCTCTCTTCGTAGAGGCGGGGGCACCGTCGTACGCAGACTGTTTTTCGGGAGGGGCAACGGGGATGGGACAACAACAGGGCGACGAGGAGCGGGAGTTCGACCTCAAGTGGGCCGACGGGGCCGAGCACAAGGAGCCGTCCGCCCGGGCTCGGATGCTGGCCGCGCGGTGGAAGGAGAACCCTCCGGGGCCGGTGCCGTTCCGGGGTGAGCCCGAGGGGGTGGGACCGCGGCGGTCTTCGTGGATATCGACGGTGGTCGTGCTGGGGAGTGTCGTCGCGGTCATCGTGTTGTTGGGGTACGCCAACTTCCGGGCGCCGTACTAGAGATGGACGAGATCATCGGCGAGCGGACCGCTCTCGGGGATCCCCTCGCGTGGCTCCGGCTGGACGAGGCGTTGCGGCGTGAGTCGTACGCGCCCTCCGGCCTCGCCCGGCCTCGGCTCGCGATCGACCTGTGCCACCGCGACGGCAGGATTCGGGAGGCGGCGCTCCAACAGGCCGTCGGGGACCCGGCGTTGCTGCCGTTGGTCGTCGTGCGGTGTGCCGACTGGGCCGGGCAAGTGCGGGAGCGGGCACGGGAGTTGCTGCGAGCGGCTCTCGACGTGGACACCGGCGTCGCACTCGCGCCGCTGATTCTGCTCTTCGGGCGGCGGGGGCGGGGTGCCTTCGCCATCGAGCTGCTCGACGAGGTGCTGCGCCGGGCGTCCCGCGAACAGCTCGCTCCCCTCTTCACCGACGCGGACCGTACCGTGCGTCGTCACGTCCACCGGCTCGCCGTCGAGGCAGACCTCCTCTCCCCCGCCGAACTCGCCCGCGCCGCCGCCCGGGACACCGACACCGTCGTACAGAACCTGTGTGCGGAGGCCGCCCTGGCCGCCGTAGCGCGGACGGGCCGCTACGACGA
>NZ_JBXVPZ010000743.1:0-2900 GCF_057961495.1 Streptomyces sp. P5F9
CTTGACGACCCCCTTCTCCCGCGGCCCCCAGCCGGCAGCGTGGGCGAAGTGGGTGGCGGCGGTGGCGAGGACGTCACGGTCGCCGATGAGGAAGTACGTACGCGCGCGCGTGGCGCTCGGTTCGGGCCTCGTCCGTGCGCACGGTGAGCGGCGTACCGAACGGCGCCGGGGTCGCGCAGTGAGGTGTGGCGCAGGGGGTGCCCGGGCTGGACGACACGGTGTTCGTGCGGGCCGGTCCGGGGTCTGAACTGGCGGAGTCTCAGCTCCATGCGGGGTGCCTCATGGGGCAAGGGTCGCGGTCAGGAGGGGTCCTCGGCAACGGAGATTCCGCCCAGCAGCGTGTGGGCCAGCCGTGGCGCGAAGTCGTCCACGGGTGGTCTTACGCCAGTCCCCGCGGCCTCGTAGGCGAAGGCGCGCTGGGCGCAGGCGCCCAGGAGGAGGGACGCGGCCGCGAAGGTGTCCGCGTCGGGGCGGACGCGGCCGACGGCCTGTTCGGCACGCAGATAGGCGTCCAGGGCCTCGATCGGCTTGTGGGGGCCCGAGCCGAGCTGCCGCAGCGCCTCGTCGTGGCGCCGCTTGAGCTGGGTCTCGGCGTACAGGGAGGCCGCGATCGGGAAGCTCTGCTCGTAGAAGAGGGCCGCCTGGCGGGCGATCTCGGTGAGGTTGTCCTCCAGGGAGTGCTGTCCGGGCTCGGCGGCGAGGCTGCGCAGCAGCGGGGTCAGCTGAGGCAGCCGTTCCGTGAGCACGCGGATGAACAGCTCTTCCTTGCTCGCGAAGTACTTGTAGAGGGCTGCTTCGGAGCAGTCGGCGGCCTTCGCGATCTCCTTGGTGGTCGTCTTGGCCAGGCCGACGGTGAGCATCAACTCGTGGGCGGCGTCGAGGATGCGGACCCGGGCGGGTTTCTGCGCGACGGGTTCCGGGGCCTGTTTCTGCTGCATGGGGCCCAAGGATTCCATGGCCGGTCCGTTCGGGCTTGACGGGTGGGTGAGTACTTACCCACTCTAGAGGGAGGCAGGGGTGAGTAAACACTTACCCACCTCGTTCAGCGGCAGGAGTACGCCATGAAGCTCACTGTTTTCGGTGCCACCGGAGGCATCGGCCAGGAGATCGTCCGCCAAGCGCTGGCCTCGGGCCACGAGGTCACGGCGGTCGTACGGGACCCGGCGCGGCTGACCGTGCGGGGCGCGGGCCTTGAGGTGTTCCGCGCGGACCTCACCGACCCGGAGGCGGTACGCCCGGCGGTCGCGGGCCGGGACGCGGTCCTGTCCGGGCTCGGTGCCCGCAGCCGCAAGGAGGCGGGGGTCGCGACCCGGCTCACGCGTACGGTCCTGGCGGCCATGGAGGCGGAGGGCGTGCGCCGGGTGCTGGTGGTGAGCGCCGGTCCGATCGGCCCGGACCCGGAAGGCGCCGGACTCCTCGACCGCACCGCGCGCGGGCTGATCTCCGCCCTCCTGAAGGATGTCTACGACGACCTGCGGGAGATGGAGGCGGCCCTCGCCGCCAGCGCCACGGACTGGACGAGCGTCCGCCCGCCACGCCTGCAGAACAAGCCGCTGACCGGCACGTATCGCACGGTCGTGGGCGGCTTCCCGGACAAGGGCCGGTTCATCGGCCGCGCCGATGTCGCGCACGCGATGCTGGCGATGACGGACGAACCGCGGACGGTGAAGCAGGGGGTGGGGCTGGCCTATTGAAGTCGCCGGAGGGCGGCGGACTTACTGGCTGTCGAGGCTGACGCCGACGGTCACCGGTTCGTTCACGAGCGTGACCCCGAAGGTGTCGTGGACGCCGGCGACGACCTCACGCGCGAGGGCGAGCAGGTCGGCCGTGGTCGCCTCGCCCCGGTTGGTGAGGGCGAGGGTGTGCTTGGTGGAGATCCGCGCGGGCCCGCTGCCGTACCCCTTGGTGAAGCCGGCCTTGTCGATCAGCCAGGCGGCGGAGGTCTTGGTGTGCCCCTCCCCCGCCGGGTACGCGGGCGGCTCCACACCTTCCCCGAGACGCTCCTCCACGCGCGCGTGGAACGCGGTGAACTGCGCGTCGGTGAGGATCGGATTGGTGAAGAAGGAACCGGCCGACCAGGTGTCATGGTCCTCGGGATCAAGCACCATGCCCTTCCCGGCACGCAACGCGAGCACGGTCTCCCTGGCCTGCGCCAACGGCACCCGATCACCGGGCTCGACGCCGAGGACGCGGGCCGTCTCGGCGTACTTCACGGGCGCGGACAGCCCATCCGCGTCCTCCAGTTCAAAGCGGACGCGCAGCACGACATACCGCTCGGGCTCGGCCTTGAACCGGCTGTGCCGGTAGGAGAAGGCGCACTCCTCGTTGGTGAGGGTGACCGTCTCGCGGGTGGTGCGGTCGTAGGCGACGACCTCGGTGATGGTGGCGGAGACCTCCTGGCCGTACGCCCCGACGTTCTGGATCGGGGTCGCACCGGCCGACCCGGGAATCCCGGCAAGGCACTCCACACCGGCGAGACCGGCCTCCACGGTGCGGGCGACGGCGTCGGTCCACACCTCACCGGCCGCCAACTCCAGCCGCGTGCCGTCGAGTTCAAAACCACGGGTGGCGATCCGAAGGGCGGTCCCCTCGAACCCCTTGTCCCCGATGACGAGGTTCGACCCACCCCCGATGACCAGCAACGGCGTCCCGGCGTCATCGGCCGCGCGCACGACGTCGATCACCTCGGCGTCGGTGGTCGCGGTGATCAACCGGGTCGCGGGACCGCCCAACCGGAAGGTGGTGAGGGGGGCTAGGGGAGCGTCGTGGAGTTCCTGCACGGGGCCAAGACTACGAGACGGGACTGACAAGGCTGGGGGTGGCGGGGTGTGGCTGGTCATTTCGGTGAGGGGGCGGGGGTACGGGGGTGGTGCGGGTGGGGGCGAGGGGAGCGTCCGGCG
>NZ_JBXVPZ010000744.1:0-2874 GCF_057961495.1 Streptomyces sp. P5F9
GAAGAGCTGGGTCCAGAGGAGGACCCCCAGTCCGCGGTCCTCCTCTGGACCCAGCTCTTCGGCAACCCCCTCACCTGGGACGACCTCCCCTGGCTACGGTCCCTCACCGACCTCCCCCTGATCGTCAAGGGCATCTGCCACCCCGAGGACGTACGCCGCGCGAAGGACGGCGGCGTGGACGGCGTCTACTGCTCCAACCACGGCGGCCGCCAGGCCAACGGCGGCCTCCCCGCCCTGGACGCGCTGCCCGCCGTGGTCGAGGCGGCGGACGGCCTCCCGGTCCTGTTCGACTCCGGCATCCGCAGCGGCGCCGACATCGTCAAGGCCATCGCCCTGGGCGCCACCGCCGTAGGCATCGGCCGCCCGTACGCCTACGGCCTCGCCCTCGGCGGCACGGACGGCATCGTCCACGTCCTCCGCTCACTCCTCGCGGAAGCCGACCTGATCATGGCGGTCGACGGCTATCCGACACTCGCCGACCTCACACGGGAGGCACTTCAGCGCGTGGTGTGACGCCGCGCGCCCGAGCGGGCCAGGAAGCGCCGCGGCATGCTGGGCGGTTGGCGAGGTCGAGGTCGAGATCCGGCGGCTTGTCCGAGTCGGCCGCGTACACCACGCTGAGCCCGGAGCACGAGAACTGGCGGCGAGCCCGGATCGCGCACCGATGAGTTTCCCGCGCCGCGCCGGTCTGTACGCGCGAGACCGACTCACGGAAGGCCGGCGCCATGCGGAAACTGATCTACGGCATGAACCTGACCCTGGACGGCTACATCGCCGCGGCCGGCGACGACATCGGCTGGAGCGGACCGCCGAGCGAGGAGCTGTTCCAGTGGTGGCTCGACCACGAGCAGGCGAGTGGCCTGTCGCTGTACGGGCGCAAGCTGTGGGAGACGATGAGTTCCTACTGGCCGACCGGCGACCAGCAGCCGGGCGCCACCCCGGCGGAGATCGAGTTCGCGCGGAACTGGCGGGACACACCGAAGGTGGTGTTCTCCTCGACGATCGACAAGGTCGACTGGAACACCCGCCTGGTCACCGGCGACGCGATCGCCGAGATCACCCGGCTCAAGGCCGAGGACGGCGGCCCGATGACCATCGGCGGCGCGACGCTCGCCGGGGCGGCGATGCGCGCCGGGCTGATCGACGAGTACGCGATCGCCACCCATCCGGTCCTGCTGGGCGGCGGCACACCGTTCTTCACCGCGCTGGACAGCTGGGTGAACCTGAACCTGGTGGAGACACGGACGCTTCCCGGCGGCGTGATCCTGACCAGGTACGAGACGAGGCGCTGAGCAACGGCACGTGAGATGTCGACATCAGCCGCGGGACCCCACACGCGGCCGGCAGGTCACCCGGTCCGGCGGATCAGCGCCAGGTACATCGCGTCGGTCCCGTGCAGATGCGGCCACAGCTGTACGTCGGGACCCGCGCCGAGTGCCGGGACGTCGGGCAGGAGCGGGCGGGCGTCGATCAGTTCGGTGTGCGGGTACTGCTTGAGGATGTCGTCGACGACGGCCCGGGTCTCGGCGAGGTGCGGTGAGCAGGTCGCGTAGCCGACGACACCGCCGACGCGCACGGATTCGAGCGCCGTGCGCAGCAGATCGCGTTGCAGGGGCGCGAATCCTTCGAGGTCCTCCGGGCGGCGCCGCCAACGGGCCTCGGGGCGGCGGCGCAGGGCGCCGAGCCCGGTGCACGGCACGTCCATCAGGACGCGGTCGAAGCTGCCGGGACGCCACGGCGGCCGGGTCCCGTCGGCGGCGATGACCTGGTACGGCCCGGGGTTCCCGGCAAGCGACTTCGCCACGAGTCCGGCCCGGTGCGGCGCCTTCTCGGAGGCGAGGAGCATCGCGCCGCGCTCGGCGGCCACGGCGGCGAGCAGCGCGGCCTTGCCACCGGGGCCGGCGCACCCGTCGAGCCACTTCTCATCGGGCCCGTCGAGGGGCGCGTTGGCGAGGGCGAGCGCGACCAGCTGACTGCCCTCGTCCTGCACCCCCGCACGCCCTTCCTTCACCGCCGCTACGGCCCCGGGCTCGCCACCCTCGCTGAGCCGTACGGCATACGGCGACCAGCGCCCCGGCACCGCGGCCTCCTCGCGGAGCAACTCCTCGGTGGTGGACCGGCCGGGCCGGGCGACCAGGGTCACCTCGGGCCGTTCGTTGTCGGCCTCCAGCAGGTCCTCGATGCCTGCGCGTCCGCCCCCGAGCGAGTCCCACAGCGCGGAGACGACCCAGCGCGGGTGCGAGTGCACGATGGCGAGGTTGTCCTCGGGGTCGTCGTCGTAGGGCGGCGCGACCCGTTCGATCCAGGTGCCAAGGTCGTCCTGCGCGACCTTGCGCAGAACGGCGTTGACGAACTTGGCCCGCCCGTCGCCGAGGACGACCCGGGCGAGTTCGACGGAGGCGGACACAGCGGCATGCGTCGGGATCCGCGTCCCGAGCAACTGGTGCACGCCGAGGCTCAGCACGTCCAGCACCGGCGGGTCGACCTCACGCAGCGGCCGGTCGACGCACGAGGCGATGATCGCGTCGTAGGTCCCCTGCTTGCGCAGCGTCCCGTACACCAGCTCGGTCGCGAGCGCGGCGTCCCGGGCGTCGAAGTCGCCCTTCTCGCGCGCCTTCCGCAGCAGCGGCGGCAGGACGAGGTTGGCGTACGCGTCCCGCTCGTCCACGGCCCGCAGCGCCTCGAAGGCGAGGAAACGGACGGGGTCCTTCTGCGGCCGACGGTAGGGCTTGCCGGGCTTACGGGGTCGCGGGGACTGCTCACTCACGAAAAAGGTGCTCCGGATTTCTGGCCGAGATGTACACCCAGCGTACGTCGCACCGCGGCGCGTGTGCGCGGGACGTCAGGCGCATGGGGGTGCCGGGGGTTCCGGGG
>NZ_JBXVPZ010000745.1:0-2869 GCF_057961495.1 Streptomyces sp. P5F9
GGGCCGGGATGCCGTGGGCCGACCTGGGGATTCTGGGCGGGTGGGCGGTCGTGGGGCTGGCGGCGGCCGGGCGGTTCTTCCGCTGGGAGTAGGCGTGGACAGTCGCGTGCCGGGACCCTCGTGAATACGTGCACAAGCACCCCCCTACGATGGTCCCCGTGCCAAACGTGACCCCCGCCGACGTCGTAGCCGCCGCGCGCAACCCCCTCGCCTTCATCGCCGCACGTTGGACCCCGGATCCCCGGACGGTCCGGCGGGCGGCTCTCGCCGCGCTCGTCATGTCGGTGGTCATCGTGGTCACCGGCGGTGCCGTGCGGCTGACGGGTTCCGGGCTCGGCTGCCCGACCTGGCCCCAGTGCACGGACGACTCGCTGACGACGACCAGCGCGATGGGCTTCCACGGTGCCATCGAGTTCGGCAACCGGATGCTGACGTACGTCCTGTGCGCGGCCGTCGGCTGGGCGATCATCGCCGCGCGCTCGGAGAAGCCGTACCGCCGCACCCTCACCCGGCTGGGCTGGGCGCAGTTCTGGATCGTGATGAGCAACGCGATCCTGGGCGGCATCGTGGTGCTGGTCGGCCTCAACCCGTACACGGTCGCGGCCCACTTCCTGCTCTCCTCGGCGCTGATCGCGGTCGCCACGCTGATGTGGCAGCGCAGCCGGGAGGGCGACGGGGAGCCCAAGCCGCTGGTCGGCAAGGCCGTGCAGCAGCTGGTGTGGTTCCTGGTCACCGCCTCCGTGCTGCTGATCGCGGTGGGCACGGTGGTCACCGGCGCGGGTCCGCACGCGGGTGACTCCAAGGAGGTCGACCGCATCCCGATCGACTGGGAGACGGTCGCCAAGCTGCACGCGGTGCTCGCCTGGATCGTGGTCACGCTGACGTTCGCCCTGTGGTTCGTCCTCAAGGCGGTCGACGCCCCCAAGGGCCCCCTGGACCGCACCCGGGACCTGTTCCTGATCCTGCTCTCCCAGGGCGTCATCGGTTACGTCCAGTACTTCACGAACCTCCCCGAGGCCCTGGTCGCCCTCCACATGCTCGGCTCCTGCCTGGTGTGGATCGGGGTGCTGCGGGTGCTGCTGTCGCTGCGCGAGCGGCCGGACGTCGTGGCCGACCTGCCGGGCCCGTCGGTGGAACAGTCACTGCCCACGCGCGCGTGAAGCGTCACCCGTAAGAAACGGCTCACCCGTAGCGGGTCACGAAGTCGTCGATCGCCGGGCCCAGATAGGCCCGGGTCAGCTCGGCCCTGCGGTCTAGCCAGCCCTCTTCGGGGGAAGCGGACGGCACCGGATCGTCGTAACGCCGCCGTACGACGTCCTCCACGACCTCCACCGGAGCGCCGAGCGAGGGCAGCAGGTCGAGGGCCTCGCGCTTGGTGATCAGGCGGCCGTCCCGGCGGGTGACCGTCGCGCGGGCGAAGGTGGTCAGACCCACGTCGACCCAGCCGTTCTCAAGCCAGATCTGCGGCTTGTCGACGGCCGGCCGCCAGAACTCCCGCTGGTCCCGTACGACGAACTCGGCCAGTTCCTGGTCCGTCACGGCCGGCAGCAGGTCCTTCGGTGCTCCGCCGTGCAACACCCGCCCGAATTCGTGCAGTTCACGCCGGGTGACAGGCGTGACGGGCCGACGGGTGACGTGGTCGTGGGCCCAGGTGAGGTGACGCTGGTTCGGGGCGTCCTGGGTGCCCGGGGCGAGGTAGCTGCAGTGCAGGCGGACGGCGAGGGGGTCGGTGCGCAGTCCGCGGTGCAGGGCGACCAGTTGGCGGGCGGTGCTCGGCTTCAGGGGATGGTCGAGGATGGCTATGAGGTCCAGGTCGCTGCGGCCCTCCTGGTAGTCGCCCCCGCCGAGCGAACCGTGAGCCCACACGGCGCTGGGCTCCAGGGGGGCCAGTTCGTTCAGGAAGCGGGCGAGCAACGCGTCGGTCGGCATGGGCCCAGTCTGTACAGCTCACTCCAGCCCGTACACCCTCTTCGCGTTGCCGACCGCGATCAGCCCCGCGACCCGCTGCGCGTCGGCCGGTGACCAAGCCCCCTCGGCGACCCAGGTGCCGAGCACCCGCGCGAGCGCCTCACGGAACAACCGCGCTCCTACGACGTGCAGTTCGGGCAGTCCATGGGCCCCGCTGGAGAAGAGGATCTTGCCGAAGGGAGCCAGTTCCAGGATCTCGGCGAGCACGGTCGCCGCGCGGGCGCCGGTGCGCACGAGGGCGGCACCGGAGTCGGCGTAGACGTGCGGGAAGACGCCGGCGAGGTGGGCCGCGTGCCGGTGGTACGGGTAGCTGTGCAGCAGCACCAGGTCCGTGCCGAGGCCGGCCGTCGCCCGCACGAAGTCGGTGAGCAGGACGGGGTCGGTGCGGTCGATGCGGACACCGGGTTCGCCTAATCCGGCGTGCAGTTGGAGCGGCAGGCCGGACGCTACGGCGATCCACAGCAGGTGCCGTAGCAGCACCGGGTCGCTGAGGGTCCCGCCCACCCGGCGCCCGGCCAGCCAGCGGGCCGCCGCGCCCCGTACCTCGCCGGGGCCCGGCGGTTCGGGCGCGAGCGCCAGGCCGTGCCGTACGCCCGCCACGGAGGTGAAGGCGACCGCGCTCGCGGCGGCGCCGTGCACCGACTCGGCGAGGTTGGCGAGGAAGGACTCGACGGTGCCGGAGGTGTCGGCGACCTGTTCGGCGAGGAGTTCCAGTCGGACGATCTCCCGCGCGTCCGCCTGCCCTGCGGTCGCCATCTCGGCGGGTCCGGTGAGGTCGCCGGGCAGGCCAGTGTCGATCAGATACGTCGTGATGCCACTGCCGCGCAGCAGCCTGCGGCCCGCTTCCAGTACGCCGAGTTCACGGCGCCGGGCGAGATAGCGGGCGGGCGGGCAGTGCGGC
>NZ_JBXVPZ010000746.1:0-2857 GCF_057961495.1 Streptomyces sp. P5F9
AGAAGACGACGAGCAGTGCGATTGACCGTCAGTGTTCGAGAACCGCAGGACGACGGGGTGTCGACCACCGTCGCAGTCGAGACCGGACCGTCCGTGCCGGTGGGCCGGTTTGCCGCGGAGCTGGCACGGTCGGTCGGCGCCGCGTCGACGCGGTCGGCGGAGGGGACGGTGGGTGCCGAACCGGCGCTCTATCTCGGCCCGGCCCCCGCGGACCCCGCCGCCACCATCCAGGAAGCCGGCATCCGCGACGGCATGGACCTCGGCCTGGGCGCTCCCGTGCCCGGCGGGCCGGCCCCCGAGGGGCGGACCGAAGTCCGCGTGGTGTCGGGACCGGGGGCCGGCACCGTGTTCCGCCTGGTGCCGGGCGACTACGACATCGGCGGCTCACCCGACTGCCCGATCCCGCTCATGGGCGACGCACCGCCCCGGGCTGCCCGGGTCCGGGTCCGGGTCGACGGGAGTGCGGAACTGACCGCGCGTGAGGGCGTGTTGCTCGACGGCAAGCCGGTACCGGACTCCTCGCCGTGGCAGGCGGGCAGTCAACTGGAGGTCGGAGCACACCTGTTGGAACTGACGGCGCAGTCCGCGCGCCGGGCGCCGCTGACCGTGGCGCCCGACGGCATGGGCCTGGAGTTCAACCGGCCGCCGCGCTTCCTGCCACCGGCGGCGGGCGCGAAGTTCCGGCTGCCCGCACCGCCGACGAAGCCGGAGAAGCGGCCGATCCCGCTGCTTCCGATCCTGCTGCTCCCGGCGGGCAGCGCAGCGGTGGCCATCCTGGTCAGCCACCGGTGGTCGTTCGTCTTCATCGCGCTGCTCTCCCCGATCGCGGCGCTGGCCAGCCAGTTCAGCGGACGCAAGCAGGCGATGGTCAAGTACCGGGAGCAGATGAAGGAGCACGAGGCGACGCTGGGCCGGCTGAAGGCCGACATCAACGCGGCGGTCCTCGCCGAACAGCACAACCTCAGCCTCTCGCTGCCCGACCCGGCGGCACTCCTTCAGATGGCGGCCCAGCCCTCCGAACGGCTCTGGGAACGGCGGTGGAAGGACCCCGACTTCCTGTCCGTCCGCGTCGGCACCACCGATCTGCCCTCCTCGCTGACCGTGGACGACCCCACCCAGGACGAACACCGGCGCACCACGGTGCCTCGGCTCAATCAGGTGCCGGTTTCCGTCCCGCTGCGCCGTTCCGGGGTCGCGGGCTTCGCCGGGCCGGACGCGACCCGGATGGCGAGCTGGGTGACGGCCCAGGCCGCCGCCCTGCACAGTCCGGGCGACCTGCGGATCGTCGTCCTGGCCGGACCGGACGGTGAGCGGGAATGGTCCTGGACCCGCTGGCTGCCCCACGCACAGGCCCAGGGCGAGGACGCCTACGCCCTCGTCGGCAGCACCGCGGAGTCCCTGGCCCGCCGCGTCGGTGAACTCGGTCAACTGGTCGCGTCCCGCGTCGCCGCCGGTCCGGAACTCACCCGGGGTGGGGTGACCGGCCATCCCGACATCCTCGTCGTCCTGGAACAGGCCCGCCGCGCCCGGTCCCTGCCCGGTGTGATCGCCCTGCTGCGGGACGGCCCGTCCGTCGGCGTCTACACGCTGTGCATCGACCGCGAGGAGCAACTGCTCCCGGAGGAGTGCGGCGCCGTCGTCGTCCTCACCCCCGGCACGCGCTCGCTCCGGCTGCGGACCGACGGCGGCGGCCAACTGGACGGCGTGCGCGCCGACTCACCCAACCCCTTCTGGTACGAGCACTTCGCGCGGGCGCTGGCCCCGCTGCGCGGCGTCGGCGACAACGACGAGAGCGCACTGCCCGGTTCCGTGCGGCTGCTGGACCTGCTGGGCATCGAACCCCCGACCCCGGACGCGATCGTGGCCGGCTGGTCGCTGGGTGGCCGCAGCACCCGGGCCGTGCTCGGCACCGGCTACGACGGGGACTTCGCGGTCGACCTCGTCCAGGACGGCCCGCACGCACTCATCGCCGGCACCACCGGCAGCGGCAAGTCGGAGCTGCTCCAGACCCTCGTCGCCACCCTCGCGGTGGTCAACAGACCGGACGAGATGACGTTCGTCCTCGTCGACTACAAGGGCGGCAGCGCGTTCGCGGAATGTGCCGAACTCCCGCACACCGTAGGGCTCGTCACCGACCTCGACACGGCGGAGGTGGAGCGCGCGCTCATCTCGCTCGGCGCCGAACTCCGCCGCCGCGAGACCCAGTTGGCGGCGAGCGGCGCCAAGGACGTCGTCGACTACCTGGACAAGCGCTCGCGCGGCGGCGACGTACTGCCGCCGCTGCCCCGACTCGTCCTGGTCATCGACGAGTTCGCCTCCATGGTCCGCGAACTCCCCGACTTCATCACGGGACTTGTGAACATCGCCCAGCGCGGCCGGTCCCTCGGCATCCACCTGGTCCTGGCGACCCAGCGGCCTGGCGGTGCGGTCACCCCGGACATCCGGGCCAACACCAACCTGCGTATCGCGCTGCGCACCACGGACACCTCCGAGAGCCGGGACATCATCGACGCCCCCGACTCCGGCGACATCTCACCGGCCAACCCCGGGCGCGCGTACGCACGCCTCGGCCCCTCGGCCCTGCTGCCGTTCCAGTCGGGCCGGGTCGGCGGCCGGCGTCCCGGCGGACAGGCGGCGGCCGACACCCCGGTCACGGTGAGCGCGGCACCGATCTCCTGGCACAACCTCGGCGGCCCGCTGCCCGCACCCACCAGGCGCGGCTCCGGGGCGAACCAGACCGAGGCCGTCACCGACCTCGCCGTCCTGGCCGGGGCCATCGCCCGCGCGGCCGAACTCCACGGCACCCCACGCCAGCCCAGCCCCTGGCTGCCGCCCCTGCCCGCCACCCTGACCTGGA
>NZ_JBXVPZ010000747.1:0-2845 GCF_057961495.1 Streptomyces sp. P5F9
GTCCTTCTTTCCGGCCGACCCCTCCCCGTCCCCTTGCGCCCGCGAAACCTCAATCCTACGGTGATACATAGGAATCAGACCGCAGGGAGCAGGCATGAGCGGGGACGCACGCAAGACCGCCGAGGGACTGACCTACCTCACCGGTTTCGGCAACGAACACAGCTCGGAGGCGGTGCCGGGCGCCCTGCCCGAGGGCCGCAACGCCCCGCAGCGCGCACCGCTCGGCCTCTACGCCGAGCAGCTCAGCGGTACGGCGTTCACCGAGCCGAGGGCGCACAACCGGCGCTCGTGGCTGTACCGCGTCCGCCCCTCGGCCGCGCACCCGGCGTTCACCCGCACCGAGAACGGCTCCATCCGTACGGCGCCTTTCACGGAAACGGTGCCCGACCCGAACCGCCTGCGCTGGAACCCGCTCCCCGAACCCGAGCCCGGCACCGACTTCCTGGCCGGCCTGTGGACCCTGGGCGGCAACGGCGACGCGACCCAGCGCACCGGCATGGCCGTGCACCTCTACCACGCCGACTCCTCCATGGACCGGGTCTTCAGCGACGCGGACGGCGAGCTGCTGATCGTCCCGGAGCGCGGCGGGCTGCTGCTGCGCACGGAATTCGGACTCCTCCATGTGGAGCCAGGACATGTGGCGTTGATCCCTCGTGGGGTGCGCTTCCGTGTGGAGCTACTGGATGCTTCAGCCCGCGGATATGTGTGTGAGAACTATGGGGCGCCCTTCCACCTCCCCGACCTCGGCCCGATCGGCGCCAACGGACTCGCCAACGCGCGGGACTTCCGCGCGCCGGTCGCCGCGTACGAGGACGTCGAGGGCCCGGTCGAGGTGGTCAACAAGTTCTGCGGCAACCTCTGGACGGCGACCTACGACCACTCACCCCTCGACGTCGTCGCCTGGCACGGCAACCATGTGCCGTATGCCTATGACCTGCGCCGGTTCAATGTGCTCGGCTCCATCTCCTACGACCACCCCGACCCGTCGATCTTCACGGTGCTGACGTCACCGTCGGACACACCGGGCCTGGCCGGTGTGGACTTCGTGGTCTTCGCGCCGCGCTGGCTGGTGGGCGAGGACACGTTCCGGCCGCCGTACTTCCACCGGAACGTGATGAGCGAGTACATGGGGCTCATCGAGGGCGCCTACGACGCGAAGACGTCTGGTCCCGGGGGCTTTGTGCCGGGCGGCGGCTCGCTGCACAACATGATGTCGGCGCACGGCCCGGACCGGGAGACCTTCGACCGCGCCAGCTCCGCCGAACTGCGTCCGCAGAAGGTCGACGACGGTCTGGCGTTCATGTTCGAGACCCGCTGGCCGGTGACCGCGACGGCCCAGGCGGCGCGGGCCGATCACCTCCAGCAGGGCTACGACGGCGTCTGGCAGGGCCTCCAGCGGCACTTCCGCCCCGCGCACTGACCCCTTCGCCGCCGGCCGACACCCCGCACACCGGCAATTCCCCACCGGTTCACGTCCCTTGCACTGATCCCTCCCTACCGGTACGGATGGCCCCGTGACCTCCTTCGCCCCGGACTCGATCGTCCTGAACCGCAAGCTGCCGCTCTGGTACCAGGTGTCGCAGTCGCTGCGCGCCTCGATACTCGGCCGCTCGCCCCGGGACCCGCTGCGGCTGCCCACGGAGGAGCAGCTCGCGGGGCACTACGGCGTCAGCGTGCTCACCATGCGCCAGGCGCTGAAGGAGCTGGAGGACGAGGGCCTGATCAACCGGCACCGCCGCCGGGGCACGTTCATCGAGCCGGACGTCCAACGGGCCACCCCGGTACGGCTGTTGGGCTCGGTGGACGCGATCGTCGCCCAGCAGTCCGGCATGACGACCGAACTCCTCGACCACGGCAAGGCGTCCGTACCGCCCGAACTCACCGAGTACTTCCCGGACTTGCCCGAGGTCGCGACGTACCACCGGCTGCGCAGCGACGAGAAGACCGGCGAGCCGACGAACCACGCCCGCAACCACATCCGCCCCGAACTGGCGGCCCGTCTCGACCTGGACGACCTGATCCGCTGGCCGATGACGAAGGTGCTCCGGGACGTCGTCGGCGCGGACATCAGCCGCATCACGGACACGGTGGAGGCCCGCCTCGCCGACCCGGAGACCGCGCGCCTCCTCCAGGTCCCGCTCCTCAGCCCGATCCTGCACTACACGGGCATCACCTACGACACACAGGGCAGGGTGCTGGACGTGGCAGTCATCCAGTACCGAGGCGACCGGTTCTCCTTCTCGGTCACCCTCGACGTGGCGAACTGACGTCGTCGTACGATGCCCAGCGTGACGCACGACGACGCTCCGCTGCTCGCGGACCTCATGCCGTGGTCCGTCGCACCGATCCGGCTCGGCCGGGGGTGGCCGACGGCACCTGACGCGGCAACCCTGAAAGCGCGCTGGGACGCGCTGGTGAAGGCCGAAGTCCCCGACCGGGAGACCCTGTTCGAGCCGACACGCTCCCGCACGCTGCACTCGGCGGTGTCCCAGCTCCCGGGCCAGTCCAGCGGCACGGAGAAACTGATCCGCGCCACGGGCCCCTGCCCGGAACCGGTCCGCGTCCTGCACGCCCCGTTCGACGAGCAGTGGCTCATCCCCGACCACCGTCTGATCGACGTGGCCCGGCCGGAGTTGTGGCGGGTGGCGGACGAGCGCCAGATCTTCGTGGTGGAGACACCGGCCGTCCCCGGCACCTCCGGCCCACTCCTGCTCGCGTCCACGATCCTCCCCCTGGTCCGCCCGGGCCGCGTCCGACCGCTCTACCGACGCCCCGGCGCCGAGGAACCGAATCTGACGCCGGGCCTGCTGCCCCACCTCGCCACCCACCTCGGCCACTCCCCCAC
>NZ_JBXVPZ010000748.1:0-2845 GCF_057961495.1 Streptomyces sp. P5F9
GTCGTTGCTGCTGCTCGCGGGCGCGGGCGGGGTGTGGACGATGGCGGCCGGCTGGTGCCTGGTCCAGCTCACCCTGAACGCGGCCTTCGCAGCGGTCACGGCGGCCGTCCCTGACCGGGTGCCACGGCTCCAACGGGGCTCTGTGGGCGGCTGGTTGGGCGCCGCCCAAATCCTGGGCGTGGTCGGCGGCACAGGTCTGGCGACGGCGGCCGGGGGCATCGGGGCGGGCTATGTGGCGTGCGCGGTGTTCACGGCGCTGGGCGTACTGCCGTACGTGCTCCGCCACAAGGACCTCCAACTCCCGCCGGAGACCCGCCCGCCGTGGTCCTGGCAGGGCTTCCTGCGGGGCTTCTGGCTGAGCCCGCGCCGCTATCCCGACCTGGGCTGGGCGTGGCTGACCCGCTTCCTGATCAACCTGAGCAATGCGCTGGTGCTGCTGTATCTGCTGTATTACCTGCGGGACCGCCTGCACTACCACGACCCCGACCAGGGCGTCCTGATCCTGACGGCGGTGAACGGCCTGACGCTCCTGGCCACGGTCGTGGTCGGCGGGGTGTGGTCGGACCGGGTCGGCCGCCGCAAGCCGTTCGTGATCTGGTCCGGCGTCCTGATGGCGGTGGCGACGGCGGTCCTCGCGGGCTGGCAGACCTGGCCCGGCGCGGTCGTCGCGGCGGCGGTCCTGGGCATCGGCTTCGGCGTCTTCACGTCGGTCGACTTCGCCCTGATGACGGACGTCCTCCCCAAGGCCCTGGACCGCGGCAAGGACCTCGGCGTGATCAATGTGGCGAACGCGCTGCCCCAGGTCGCGGCGCCCGCCCTCGCCGCGCCGATCGTGACGTATCTGGGCGGGTACCGGGTGCTGTATCTGGTGTCCGCGGTGATCGGGATGGCGGGGGCGTTGCTGGTGCGGCGGATTCGCGGGGTGGACTGAGCCGGGTCAGAGAACGCCCGCGTCCCGTGCCGACCACGCCGTCGGGAACAGCGGGCGGTAGCCCAGCTCGCGGCGGATGCGTTCCGTGGACATGATGCCCAGCCACGGGTCGGGGTCGGTGCGTTCGTGGAGTTCGGCGGGGATCTCGACGCCGTTGAGCAGATGGAGTTCGACCGCGGTGACCGGGGCGTCGTCGGCGATGTTGTAGATCCGGCCGGCGATTCCCGGGGCGTGCAGGATGCGCAGGAGGCCCTGGGCGACGTCCGCGTGGTGGCCCATGTGGAGGCGTTGGTTCGAGGCCCAATGGGCCGCCCAGCGCAGGGAGTTGGCGAGGTGGGGGTCGCCCTCGCCGTAGACGAAGGGGAGTCGGGCGACGCGGACGTCCATGCCGTCCAGGGCGAGCAACTCCCGTTCCGCCGTCGCCTTCGCGTCGGGGTAGGCGCCCCACATCTCGCCGCCGGGGCGGCTCTCGTCCTCCTCGGTCATGGGGCGGCCCCGCCCGGTGCCGTACACGAGCCCGGTGCTGACCTGGACGAAGCGCCGTACGCCTGAGGCCAGCGCCGCCTGTCCCAGGGCGACCGCCGCCGCGTGGTTGACGGCCCAGGCCTCCTCGTCCGGTACGCCGCGGAAGGACGCGGCGACGTTCACGACCGCGTCCACGCCGGCGACCGCCTTGCCGAGGGCGTCCTCGTCCCGCAGATCACCGAGGACGACCTCCGCGCCCAGCTCCGCGAATCGCTCGCCGCGGGCCTCGTCCCGCACCAGCACGCGCACCCGCTCCCCCGGCCTGGACTGCGCCAGCAGCCTCGGTACGAAGCGGCGTCCGACCTGGCCCGTCGAGCCTGTCACCAGTGTCAACATGTTGTGCTCCTCTCGTCTCCGACCAGCTTTGGACAGGCGGGCCGGTGCCGGGAGAGACCTTCCGGTCAGGGGATCGACAGTCCCTGGATAAGCCGGGCGGACTGCCGCACCCTGGAAGCGTGAACCGAGCCGAACTCGCCGACTTCCTGCGCCGCGGCCGGGCCCGCCTGGACCCCGCCGACGTGGGCCTCACGGCCGGCCCCCGCCGCCGTACACCGGGCCTGCGCCGCGAGGAGGTGGCCCAGCTGACCGGCATGTCCGTGGACTACTACACGCGCCTGGAACAGGCCCGCGGCCCGCACCCGTCCCGCCAGATGCTGGCGGCGCTGGCCCGCGCTCTACGCCTCACGGAAGACGAACGCGACCACCTGTTCCACCTGACCGGCGAGGAGCCGCCGCGGCGGGGCGCCACGTCCACGCATCTGCGGCCGGGTCTCCTCCTGGTCCTGGACCGGCTGCACGACACCCCGGCGCACGTGTCGAGCGACTGCGGCGAGATGATCGCCCAGAACGCGATGTCGAGGGCGCTGACCGGCGACGTGTTCGCCCGCCCGCCCCAGGACCGCAACCTGCTCCGCCGTTTCTTCCTGAACCCGACGGCACGGGAGATGTTCCCCCCGGAGGACATCCAGGACCACGCACGCTCCCACGTCGCGAACCTGCGCGCGGTGGCCGCTGCCCGCCCCGACGACCCCGAGCCGGCCGCGCTCGTGGCCGAACTCCGGTCGTCCAGCGAGGAGTTCGCACGCCTGTGGGAGGAACACGAGGTGGCGGTACGCCGTCAGTCCACGAAGCGCTTCCGCCACCCGCTGGTCGGCCTCCTGGAGCTGGACTGCGAGATCCTCCTGAACCAGGACGCCCACCACCTCCTGATCATCCACACGGCCCGCCCCGGCACGGAGTCGTACGAACGGCTCCAACTGCTGCGCGTAATAGGCCTACAGGACATGACCCAAGATCCAGCCCGCAAAATCAGCCCCTCCGGCGCTTGAGGAGCGGGGGTCCGGGGGCCGGCCCCCGTGTCGGGGTCGAAGGGGCGGAGCCCCTTGAAGA
>NZ_JBXVPZ010000749.1:0-2844 GCF_057961495.1 Streptomyces sp. P5F9
CCGTCCGGGGTCTCGGGCGGCAGGCCTGTGGGCGCGTAGCGGGCCGCGTTCAGGATGTGTCCGGCGGCGGAGTCCGGGTTCGCGGCGAGCGCGCCCAGGACGTGTTCGGGGCCGATGTATCCGGTGCCGCCCGCTCTGGCCAGGTCGTGGGCGTCCAGGAGGGCGCGTTTTACGGCCGGGGTGAGGGAGAGGGAGGTGCCTTCCGAGGGGTGGGCGGGTCCTGAGCGCTCGTCGATCTCCGCGGCGAGGGAATCAGGGTCCGCGCCGGCGCGGGTGAGGAGGCCGCGGGTCGGCTCCGCGGAGAGGGCGGCGCGGAGAAGGTGCTGGGTGTCGAGGTCGTGGCTGCCGTGTTCCGCGGCGTACTGGGCTGCGCCGCGGACGAGGTCCCTGGCGGGTTGGCTGAGTAGGCGGCCTATGTCTACGTGCCGTGGGCCAGGGTGGGCGGCTCCGTTGGTGGCTCCGCCTGTGGCTCCGCCGAAGAACCGGGCCAGGAAGTCGCCGAAGGGGTCGTTTTCGGGGTCTGTGTAGCCGCTGGTCATCAATCCACCATGGCACGGGCCACTGCGTGGGGCATGTGCAGGTTTGGGGGGATTGCGGATGGTCTTTGTCTGCGCGCGCGTCGTGGCTGGTCGCGCAGTTCCCCGCGCCCCTGAAGGGCGCTCCTCTTACCGGCGCTCAGTAAGGACCCTGGGTCCCGCCTCCGTAATCGCCACCGTGTGTTCCACGTGTGCCGCCCTGGACCCGTCGTTCGTCCTCAGGGTCCAGCCGTCCTTCGCCGCGTGGTAGTCGTCCCGGCCGCTCGCGATCAGCATGGGCTCGATCGCGATGACCATGCCGTGGCGGAGGGGGAGGCCGCGGCCGGGGCGGCCCTCGTTCGGGACTCCGGGGTCCTCGTGCATCTGGCGGCCGATGCCGTGGCCGCCGAAGTCCTCCATGATGCCGTAGCCGGCCGAGCGGCAGACCGTGCCGATCGCGTGCGCGATGTCGCCGATGCGGTTGCCGACCACGGCCGCCTCGATGCCGGCCGTGAGGGCGCGTTCGGCGGTGTCGATCAGGCGGACGTCGGCGGGGCGCGGCTCGCCGACGATGAAGCTGATCGCCGAGTCCCCGGCCCAGCCGCCCAGCTTGGCGCCGAAGTCGATCGAGACCAGGTCGCCGTCGCGCAGCCGGTAGCCGTCCGGGATGCCGTGCACGATCGCGTCGTTCACGGAGGCGCAGATGACCGCGGGGAACGCGGTGGGGGCGAAGGCGGGGCGGTAGCCGAGGAAGGGCGAACTCGCGCCGGCCGCGCGCAGTACGTCGTGCGCCAACCCGTCCAGTTCCAGGAGGGATACGCCCACGTCGGCGGCCTCCCGCACGGCCGTGAGGGCGCGGGCCACGACCTGGCCCGCCTCGTACATCGCATCGATAGACGTGTCCGTCTTCAGTTCCACCATGCCAATTACTATACCGGTATTAGAATGACGGCATGGTACGCACCCCTCTCACCCCCGAAGAGCGCGAACGCGGCGAACGGCTCGGCCGGCTGCTCCGCGAGGCCCGCGGTGGCCGCAGCATGACGGACGTGGCGGCGAACGCCGGCATCTCGGCGGAGACCCTCCGCAAGATTGAGACGGGCCGGGCTCCCACGCCGGCCTTCTTCACCGTCTCGGCCCTCGCCGAGGCGCTCGGGCTGTCCATGGACGAACTCGTGGTCAGGTGCGCGCCGTTGGCGGCCTGAAACGGAGAGCGTGACCGACCGCGCCCTGGCGGGGGGCGCGTGCCGGAACGGCCGGTGCGTGCCACCCTGCGGCGCTCGTGCCCGGACCAGTGCCGGGGCCGCTTCTCGCTCTGCCCGGAGGTCACTGGTGGCCCTCCCCTTGCCCGCGCGGGAGTTGCCAGATCGCCCATCAGTCAGGCGAGCGCACAGTCGGGAGGCGTAGGCTCCGAGATCTCTGCGCCCGGCTCGAAAAGCTTCCGTAGCCGCGTCGTAACACAAATGGTGTTTTCTACGGATCGGAGCATTCCGGTCTGGCGGGAGTTGGGGCATGGCTGTGGATCAACTCCCCGGACAGGTGCGGGAGTTCGCGAACTATCTCGACGGACTGCTGGCGCGCCTGGACCAGGGCGGCGGCTGGTGCGGGGTGTTCTGGCAGCGCGATCCCGATGGCATGCAGGCTTGTCTGAGTGGGCGTGAAGTGCCGCCCTGGGACGTCGTGGAGGCGCTGCTTCAGGACCTCGCCGCGGAGTACGGCCACGGTGTCGCGAGCCAGGAGAAGGAGCGGGCCCGCGTCCTGCACGCCGCCGCGCTCGCCGCGTTCGACGCCCGTCCCGGCAGCCGGGACGCGCTGAGCGACCGGCTCGACGTGATGCTCCGTGAGCAGAAGTACGCGGCCGAGACGCAGGCGAAGCTGGGGCGGTTGCTCAACACCGCCACCACTCAGGAAGCCGCCGACGCCCTCCGCCTCGACCTCGCCTGGGCCCGTGACGACCACGATCGTGCCACCGCTCGCTGCGCCGAACTCCGCGCCCGCATCGAGCAGTTGGACAACCGCGTCCACTTCCGGGGCGGTCAGGCCGTCCACCGCGACCGGCACGGCAACGTGTTCCGCGTCGACGACACCTTCCAGGACCAGAACAGCGCCACGTACGACCGCGATCAGGCCCCGCACCGACTGCCCCGCCAGCGCGGCGCCGAGCAGATGCCGGCCGCTGGTACCCAGGGCGGATACGGCAGCTCCGACGGTGTCGACGGCCGGACCCCGGACGCCCGCCGCGGCTACGAGGAGTTCGAGCGCGCGAACCCCGGCTACGGCGATCCGGACCCCACGTGGGACGACCTCGCGACCCCCGACACGACCACCC
>NZ_JBXVPZ010000750.1:0-2843 GCF_057961495.1 Streptomyces sp. P5F9
CCCAGCCGAGGGGTGCGGGAGGCCGCGACGACAAGCCGAAGCGCGCCGGAAAGCCGCGTCCCGAAGAGCGGCGCTACGACGTAGGCCCCACGGGATCTCACGAAGGTCCCAAGTCAGGGCGCGGTGCGGCGGCACGTGGCGGTGCCAAGGGCGGCCCCAAGCAGGGCCAGAGCACCGGACGCGGGCGCTGGGCGCCGGCGACCTCGCGTGAGTACGACGCGCGGGCCGAGGAGCGCAACCGGGAGCGGTACGCGGGCAAGAAGGACATCAAGCCGCCCAAGACCTTCCCGGGCGCCGAGCAGGAGGGCGAGCGGCTGCAGAAGGTCCTCGCGCGCGCGGGCTACGGCTCCCGGCGCTCCTGCGAGGAGCTGATCGAGCAGTCCCGGGTCGAGGTCAACGGCGAGATCGTGGTCGAGCAGGGTCTGCGGGTCGACCCGGAGCACGACGAGATCAAGGTCGACGGGCTGACGGTGGCGACGCAGTCGTACCAGTTCTTCTCGCTGAACAAGCCCGCCGGTGTCGTCGCGACGATGGAGGACCCCGAGGGCCGGCAGTGCCTCGGCGACTACGTCACCAACCGCGAGACGCGCCTTTTCCACGTCGGGCGGCTCGACACCGAGACCGAGGGTGTGATCCTGCTCACCAACCACGGCGAGCTGGCGCACCGGCTGACCCACCCCAAGTACGGCGTGAAGAAGACCTACCTCGCGCACATCGTGGGCCCGATCCCGCGCGATCTGGGCAAGCAGCTCAAGGACGGCATCCAGCTGGAGGACGGGTACGCGCGTGCGGACCACTTCCGGGTCGTCGAGCAGACCGGCAAGAACTACCTGGTCGAGGTGACCCTCCACGAGGGCCGCAAGCACATCGTGCGGCGCATGCTCGCGGAGGCCGGCTTCCCGGTCGACAAGCTGGTGCGCGTGTCGTTCGGCCCGATCACCCTGGGCGACCAGAAGTCGGGCTGGCTGCGACGGCTGTCGAACACCGAGGTCGGCATGCTGATGCAGGAAGTCGATCTGTAGGTCCTGCCTGCTTACGGCTTGCTTGTGACGGCCGGTTCCGGATTCTCCGGGGCCGGCCGTTTCGGTTTCCTCGGGTGCGGGGGTTGCGCCCGGGCGCGGCCACTCTTTATGGTCTGACTGACTATTAAAGGGGGTGGTTGCTCATGACCACAACACCGGCCTACGACAAGTACGCCTTCGAACCTTTCGCCGTCACGGCCGACCTCGCCGTCCTCACGATCCGCGCCGGCGCCCTGCACGTGCTGCTCGTCGAGCGCGGCCAGGAGCCGTATGCCGGGCACTGGGCCTTGCCGGGCGGCTTCGTGGCGCCGGACGAGTCCGCGGAGACGGCCGCCCGGCGTGAACTCGCCGAGGAGACGGGCCTCTCGGACGTCTCCGGGCTGCACCTGGAGCAACTGCGCACCTACAGCGAGCCCGACCGCGACCCCCGGATGCGGGTCGTCACCGTCGCCTTCGCCGCGCTGCTGCCCGACCCGCCCGAGCCGCGTGCGGGCAGCGACGCGGCGCAGGCCCGCTGGCTGCCCTACGACGCGCTCGGGCCGCTCGCCTTCGACCACGACCGGATCCTGGCCGACGCGCACGAACGGGTGGGCGCCAAGCTGGAGTACAGCTCCCTCGCCACCGCCTTCTGCTCGCCCGAGTTCACGCTCGGGGAACTGCAACAGGTCTACGAGACCGTGTGGGGCGCGGAGTTGGACCGCCCCAACTTCCGCCGCAAGGTGCTCGCGACGCCGGGTTTCGTCGAACCGGTGCTGGGCGGGGCCAAGTTGACCGGCGGTCGCGGCAAACCGGCGGCGCTGTACCGAGCCGGGACCGCCACCGCCCTGTATCCACCGCTGCTCCGGCCGACCCGGGAAGGGAACCCCGCATGACCACGACCACCGTACGCAAGCGTGCCGCCACCGGAGCCTTGATCGGCCTCGCCCTCGGGGACGCGCTCGGTTTCCCGACCGAGTTCAACGATGTGCCCAGCATTCTTGCCAAGTGCGGTCCTTGGCGGGAGATGGAGTTGCCGAAGCCCGCGATCGTCACCGACGACACGCAGATGACGCTGGCGTTGGGGCGCGGGCTGCGAACTGCCATGGAACGGGGGCTGCTTGGGCCCAGGCGGATGGAACGGCCGGTGCGTGAGGAGTTCGTGGACTGGTATCAGTCGCCGGACAACAACCGTGCCCCCGGCCGGACTTGCCTCGTCGCCTGCAACCTGCTGAAGGCGGAGGGGCGGCCCTGGCAGGACGCCAGCCAGATCGGTTCGAAGGGCTGCGGCGCCAACATGCGCGTCGCACCGATCGGATTGATCCCCGGTCTGGACGACGAACAGCGGTCCGGCGCCGCCCAGTTGCAGTCCGCCCTGACCCACGGCCACCCGACCGCCCTCGCCGCGTCCGACCTCACCGCGCACGCCGTACGGCTGCTCGCGCAGGGTGCCGAACCGACCGGACTGGTCGGGCTGCTGCGGTCGTACGCCGTCGAGAACCGCACCCGGTACAGCCACCGCTGGCTCGGCGACCTGTGGACGCGCAGCCAGGACCCCACGCCCGAGCACTTCATCGCACGCGGCTGGGACGAGTGCCTGGAGATCCTGGATCGGCTCCAGGACGCGGTACGCGCCAACTCTCCGGAGACCGACCCGTGTTTGGCCACCGGCGCGGGCTGGATCGCCGAAGAGGCCCTGGCCACCGGCCTGTTGTGCTTCCTGCTCTTCGTGGAGGAGCCGGTGACCGCGTTGCGCCGTGCGGCCTGTACGTCCGGTGACTCGGACTCGATCGCCTGCCTCACGGGGGCGTTCGCTGGGGCGCATCTGGGGGTGGACGCATGGCC
>NZ_JBXVPZ010000751.1:0-2838 GCF_057961495.1 Streptomyces sp. P5F9
AGCGGGGTCCGGGGCGGAGCCCCGAGGTTTTTCGAGCGCCCACCCGTCTCGGTCAGTTGACAGGTGGGCGCTCGAAAAACCTCGGGGCTCCGCCCCGGACCCCGCTCCTCAGACGCCGGAGAGGCTGATTTTTACCGCCCGGAGTGGCTGGTTCTCTACTGCTGCGGATGGTGCGCCGGAATCTCCGGCAGCTCCCCCGTCGCCTCGTACTTCGCCAGCATGTCGATGCGACGAATGTGCCGCGGGTCCTCGGAGAACGGCGTACCGACGAAGATCTCGACGAACTTCGTCGCCTCCTCCTCCGTGTGCATCCGCGCGCCGACAGCCACGACGTTCGCGTTGTTGTGCTGGCGGCCGAGCGAGGCGGTCTCCTCGCTCCAGGCGAGGGCCGCACGCACGCCCTTGACCTTGTTCGCCGCGATCTGCTCGCCGTTGCCGGAGCCGCCGATGACGATGCCGAGGGCCTCGGGGTCGGCGGCGGTGCGCTCGGCGGCGCGGAGGCAGAAGGGCGGGTAGTCGTCCTGGGCGTCGTAGATGTGCGGGCCGCAGTCGACGGGCTCATGGCCCGCCTCCTTCAGCCACTCGACGAGGTGGTTCTTGAGTTCGAAGCCCGCATGGTCGGAGCCGAGATACACGCGCATGCGTCGAGTGTGACACGGCTGTTTCCGGGAAGCAGCTCCGGGGCCCGACCACGTTAAATACAGGCAACGCCTCGCAACCTCAAGGAAACCTCAAGTAACGATCTGGATTCAAAGGTTCAGGAATTCCTTTACCTCCGATTCACTGGACCGACCCGTACGCCGCTCGTACGGGCACCCCCCACCGGCATCCCAACCGGCGTAAAGGAACTCCCCCCATGACCTCTGGTTCCGGCCTTCAGGCAGGACTCAAGAACCGACATCTCTCGATGATCGCGATCGGCGGTGTCATCGGCGCCGGCCTGTTCGTCGGCTCCAGTTCGGGCATCGCGACCGCGGGCCCCGGCATCCTGCTCTCCTACGCGCTCGTCGGCACGCTCGTGGTGCTGGTGATGCGCATGCTCGGCGAGATGTCGGCCGCGAACCCCACCTCCGGCTCGTTCTCGGCGCACGCCGACCGCGCGCTCGGCCGCTGGGCCGGTTTCTCGATCGGCTGGCTGTACTGGTTCTTCTGGGTCGTCGTGCTCGCCGTCGAGGCGACCGCCGGCGCCAAGATCCTCGAAGGGTGGATACCGGCCGTACCGCAGTGGGGCTGGGCGCTCATCGTGATGGTGGTGCTGACCGCCACGAACCTCGTATCGGTCGGTTCCTACGGCGAGTTCGAGTTCTGGTTCGCCGGGATCAAGGTCGTGGCGATCGGCGCGTTCATCGTCGTCGGCGCGCTGGCGATCTTCGGCGTGCTGCCCGGCGCCCACACCGACAAGGCGGGCTTCGGCAATCTCACCGACCACGGCGGCTTCCTGCCGAACGGGCCCGGCGCGATCCTGACCGGCGTCCTGCTGGTCGTCTTCTCCTTCATGGGCAGCGAGATCGCCACGCTGGCCGCCGGTGAGTCCCAGGACCCGCAGCGCGCGGTCACCAAGTCGACCAACAGCATCATCTGGCGCATCGGCGTCTTCTACCTCGGCTCGATCTTCATCGTCGTCTGCCTGCTCCCGTGGAACGACCCGTCGATCAAGGCGCAGGGCTCGTACGTCGCCGCCCTCGACTCCCTCGGCATCGCGCACGCCGGCCAGATCATGAACTTCATCGTGCTGACCTCGGTGCTGTCCTGCCTCAACTCCGGTCTCTACACGGCCTCCCGCATGGCATTCTCGCTGGGCAGTCGCGGTGACGCGCCGAAGGCGTTCGCGCGGACCACGTCCCGCGGTGTACCGATGGCGGCGATCATCGCCTCCGTCGTCTTCGGGTTCGTCGCCGTGTTCTTCAACTACGCCTTCCCGGACACGGTCTTCCTCTTCCTCGTCAACTCCTCAGGCGCGGTAGCCCTGTTCGTGTGGCTGGTCATCTGCGCGTCCCAGCTGCGCATGCGCCGGATCATCGAGCGCGAGTCGCCGGAGAAGCTCGTCGTGCGGATGTGGCTGTACCCGTATCTGACCTGGGCGACGATCGCCCTGATCGTCTTCGTCCTCGGCTACATGCTCACCGACACCGAGGGCGAGAGCAGCGGCCGTACGACCGTTCTGCTGTCCCTGCTGGTCGCGTTGGCGGTCGTGACGGTCTCGGTGATCAAGGAGCGGGTGCGGGGCGGACAGACGGCCACGACCGCCGAGACGGACACCGACACGGACAAGGTGTCTGTGGGCTGAGGGAGTTCACAGCACCACGAAGCTGTTCTTGACCCTGTCGTAGGTCTTCAGGGCCTGGGTCTCCACGCCCGGCTGGTACCAGGTGTTGATCTGGTACGACTTCCCGTCCTCGTCGAAACCGAGCAGCCGGGCGTGCCACGGGACGCCCTTGAGCGTGAACGTGTACTCCCAACTCACCGCCGGATAACCACGGAACGTCGTCCTGTCGAGCCGGATCTTCCGGTAGCTCTCCCCCTGGTGGGCGTTCCGTTCCGAGGCCTCCCAGGTCTCCATCAGGTCACCGCGCGCGAGGGACGACTTCCCCACGAGCTCCTGGCTCCCGTCCGGGGACGTGTAGTGCACCTCGGCCCCCGTCTTCAGATCCCGCCGCCAGCCGTTGGGCGTCGCCCACGCGAACCCACCCGCCTCTCGGTGCGTGCCCGGGGGCAGGGTCGGGGGGCGGGAGGTGCCCTCGACCGTGGGGGACGGGGAGGCGGACGGGGACGTGGCTGTGAGGGACGGGGAGGCGGACGGTCCCACCGAAATCGATGAAGTACCGGATGATCCGCCGG
>NZ_JBXVPZ010000752.1:0-2838 GCF_057961495.1 Streptomyces sp. P5F9
CCGCCCCTGCTGCCCCCACTGCCAGTCCTTCGCGAGCGAGTGGCGGCAGGTGAGCGGGCGGGGGCGGGTGTGGTCGTACGTCTTCCCGCATCCGCCGCTCCTCCCCGACTACGCCGCCGTCGCGCCCTACAACGTGATCGTCGTCGAGCTGGTCGACGCACCGCGGATCCGGCTGGTCGGCAACCTCGTCAGCGAGGCCGGGGCCGCGATCAACTCCCTTGCCCCCAGCCGGATTCGGATCGGGGCGCGGGTACAGGTCGTGTTCGACGAGGCCGGGCTTCCGCAGTGGGTTCTGGAGCGGGCATGACTCTCAACGTCTCCGTCGACAAGGACACCGGCGTCGCCCTCGTCACCCTCGACCGGCCGCGCAAGCTCAACGCCATCGACCTCACCACGGCCGCCGAACTCAGCGCCGTTTGGCGGGAGTTGCGGTTCGACGACTCCGTGCGGGCCGTCGTCCTCACCGGGGCCGGGGAGCGTGCCTTCTGCACCGGGCTCGACCGGAACGCGGTCGTGCCGCAGCCCAACTCGCCGTACATGCAGGACGATCCGCTGCTGCACATCGGCCCGAAGGCCAACGACCTCTGGAAGCCGGTGATCTCCGCCGTGCGCGGGATGGCCTGCGGCGGGGCGTTCTATCTGCTGGGCGAGAGCGAGTTCGTGGTCGCCGACCCGACCGCCGTGTTCTTCGACCCGCACACCACGTACGGCATGGTCAGCGCGTACGAGTCGGTGCTGATGGCGCACCGGATGCCGTACGGCGAGGTCGCGCGGATGATGCTCATGGGGACGGCGGAGCGGATCTCCGCGCGGCGGGCGTACGAGCTCGGGCTGGTCTCCGAACTCACCGAGCCCGGGCGGGCGTTGGAGGCCGCCGTGGCCTGCGCGACCGTCATCGCCGGGTATCCGACCGAGGGGGTCCAGGGGACCGTACGGGCGTTGTGGGCGGCGAAGGAGGCGGCGCGGGCGCAGGCGTATGCGCAGGCGCCGCCGTTGATCGCGCTCGGGAATCTGCCCGACGAACGGCAGGCGGAGCTGTTCGCCGGGCGGAGGAACGGCGGCTTCCGGACCCGGTGAGGGTCAGGTGCCGGCGGTGGCCCTGGGGTCGACCTCGCAGTGGTCGACCGGGGTGGAGGTGCCGAGCACGCGCACCCGGACGGTCGCCTTGCCGTTCGCCGGGACCTTGACGTCCGCGTAGTCGAAGTCGACCTCGTTGTCCTGGGCGTCCTTGAAGGTGACGTCGACGGAGAAGGTGGCCTTGCGGCTGTTGGGGTTGCTGACCTCGACCGTCGCGTACTGCTTCGTCGCCGTCGCGCAGCTCACCAGCCTCGCCGTACCGTCCCGCAGGCTGCTGCCGCCGCTGCCGGAGGTGGCCGTAGAGGTGGGTGTGGAGCGGTAGTTGGGCCGGTGGGTGTACGAACTGCCCCCCGACGAACCACTGGACGAGCCGCCCGACGACGAACTGCCGGACGACGTCGACGTGTCGTGATCCTGGCTGGAGCTGCTGCACCCACCGCCGCCACCGCTGCTCCCATGACGGCTGCTGCTGTGGTGCCGTCCGGTGGAGAAGCCGGTGAGGGTGAGAACCGTCAGTGCCAGTACTGCCGTGAGTTTGAGCCTGCGCCCCCGCGTATGCATCCGATCATGGTACCCACCTGGGCCAACAGGCGCCGCTCACGCGGTCCTTGCGGTGCCCGTGCCCTTCTCCGCGTCGAGGGCGTACACGCAGCGGTCCTTGCTGCACGCGTACACGACGCCGTCCCTGACCACCGGTGCGCCGGTGATCTCGCCGCCGGTCGCGAGCTTCCAGCGGAGGCGGCCGTCGTCGGCCTTGAGGGTGTAGAGGAGGTGGTCGGTGGAGCCGAAGTGGATACGGCCCTCGGCGACCGCGGGGGTGCCCACGATGTCGCCGCCGGCCTGGAAGCGCCACTTGGGTGTACCGGTGACCGCGTCGAGCGTGTAGAGCCCTTTGCCGCTGCCGACGTGGACGTGGCCTGCGGCGACGAGGACCGGTTCGATCGACGCCCGGGACTCGGTCGCGATGCGCCAGCGGTCGCGGCCGTCGGCGGCGTCGAGGGCGTAGACCGTGCCGAGGTAGTCGGCGAGGTAGATGCCGCCGCCCGTGACCGCGGGGCCGGGGGCGAAGGCGGGCGGGCAGAGGAAGACGGCCGGGGCCTCGAAGTGCCAGCGGACCCGGCCGCTCGCCGCCTCGACGGAGAGGACACGGGTGCCGGCGGCGACGTAGACCTGACCGTCGGGTGCGGCGCTGATCCGTACGGGGACGCCCCCGCAGGAGGCCGCGTCGCCGATCGGGTACGCCCAGCGCTCGTCGCCCGTCCGGGCGTCCAGGGCGCGCAGCCGGGCGTCCTGCCAGACGTAGACGGTGCCGTCGTGCAGCGCCGGGCCCGCCTCCGGGGACTCGAAGTCGGTCTGCGCGCCGGTCAGCTGCCACAGCTTCTGGCCGGTGGACGCCTCCCATGCCTGCACTCCGCCGCCGCGCGTGCCGGTGACGACGGTGCCGCGCTCGGCCTTGAGGGAGTACACCCAGGCATCGGTGGACAGCCGCCACAGGTCACCGCCCTCGCGGGCGTCCAGGGCGAAGAGGGTGGGGCCGTCCGAGGCGTGGATACGGCCGTCCGCGACCGCCATCGACCAGGCGACGTCCCGGGTCTTGAAGGAGCGGCGGCCGGTCTGCACGTCCAGGGCGTGCACCTCGAAGGAGGTGACGTAGACGAGGTCGCCGGCGACGGTCGGGGTGCCCCAGACGTCGTTCGACATACGGAACCGCCAGGGGCGCCAGCCGGCGGCCGTTTCCGGCGGCAGCGCGGGGGGCGGGGG
>NZ_JBXVPZ010000753.1:0-2814 GCF_057961495.1 Streptomyces sp. P5F9
CTCCTCGGCTGGGGCGGCCAGGTGCCGTACAACCCCTACCCCCACAACGGCGGCCTCGGCGCCACCCCGCCCTACGGCCCGGGGCCGGCCGGGATGGCCCCGGCGTACGGGGAACCCCAGCCGCCGCGCAGGAACGGCAGGTCGACCGCACTCCTCGTCGTGATCGCGCTGGTCGTCGCGCTGGGCGCCGGTGGTTCGGTGTACGCGTTGATGAAGGGCGGTAGCAACAGCGGCCGTACGAAGGCCGGTTCGGGCGGTCGGGCCACCAGCGCCGCGCCCACGACCCCGGGGCCGAGCACGGGGGAGCCGACGCCGAGCCGATCGCCCTCGCCCTCTCCGACGACGTCCGGCGACGGTGCCGTACCCAGCGGATACCTCGGCACCTGGAACGCGTCCATCGACAACGCCACGGGCCACAACACCCGCCAACTCACCATCCGGCAGGGGAAGGTGGGGTCCCCGGTGCTCATCCTCGTCGCGGACGGACCCGGCTACCACTGCGAGTTCAGCGCGGACCTCGCCCAAGAGCCGGGCGGGGAGAGCCCGTTGGCGATCGGGGCGTCCACCGTCACCTCGGGGAAGCCGCTCTCGTCGTGCAACCCGGGTTCCGCCACCGAGATCACCCTGCTGTCGGACACCACGCTGGAGCGGGTGAACACCAGCACCGGGGAGAAGCTGACGTACACGAAGGCAGGCTGAGCACTCTCCACCACTCGCGTCACAACTCCCTTCACTGCAGGGCCAGTTGAACGTCACGCGAACTTCGGCCAAGACCCCCTGCGTGTTTTCCGGTACCGCTCGTACCGTGACCCCACGATCCGGCTGGGGAGCGGGGGCCCGCAGTGGAGTGGCTGAGCGCGGAGAACGTCGTCGCCGTGGGCACGGCGGTGCTCGGCATCGTCGCGTCCGGCGTGATGGTCTGGTACGAGCGCCGGGTGCCGCGCCGCAAGCGGATCGGCTACCGCGTCCAGATGGACAACCCCATCGGCGACGACGTGCGTTCGGGCCGGGCGAACAGACGCCTGGGCCTCTTCGACGAGGCGCCCGGCATGTCCGACGCCACCCTCGTCCTGCTGCGCATCGAGAACGACGGCTCGCAGAGCATCGCCGACAACGACTACACCGGGCGTGAACTCCACGGCCTCACCGCGGTGTTCACCGACCGCACGATCCGCGGTGTCTCGGTCACCCAGCCGGTCGGCACCGACCACCTGATGGACCACTTCACCCCGGCGGCCGGTCTCGGCTACGACGGCAACACCCTGCGCATCCCGCGCGTCCCGCTCAACCGCGGCGACCACTTCAAGCTGCTGGTGCTGCTGTCCGGCGGCGACGTCGGCTGCCCGATACGGCTCATCGGCGGCATCCGCGACGGCGAGGTGCACCCCAACCGCAGTGCGACCCCGGACGAGACGCTGCCCCTCTTCAGCCGCGCCTCCCGGCTGATCACCATCATGCTCACGGTATGCGTGGTGACGCTGGCGACGATCGTCATCGCCCGTGACGACACCCCGCCGCCCCTCGGCTGCGAGAAGGGCACGCTGCGGATCACCGGCTCGACGGCCTTCGCGCCCGTGACCCAGGAGCTGGCGAAGCAGTACGAGAAGGACTGCGAGGGCTCCCGCATCACGGTGGACGCGCGGGGCAGCGCGGCCGGAGCCGCCGAACTCGCGGCCCTGGGTGACCAGTCGGCGAGCAGCGCCCGCTCGGTGATCGCGTTCTCCGACGGCGCCGCCACCGGGGAAACCGGTGAACTCTTCGGTACCCGGGTCGCGTTGTCGGTGTTCACCCTCGTCGCCAACAACGGTGTCCGTCTCCCGCACGGCCTCTCCCTGGCCGACGTACGCCGGATCTACCGCGGCGAGGTCACGCGGTGGAGGCAGCTCGGCGCCGGCCTTCCGGACCTGCCCGTCGTGCTGGTCAGCCGCAACGCCGACTCCGGTACCCGGCAGATCTTCCAGCAGCGGGTGCTGGGCAGTTGGGAACGGGTGCCCAGCACGTCACTGGACTGCGTCCACAAGGACGACGGCTCCGCCCCCGTCACACGCTGCGAACTCGACTCCACGGAGAAGGTGCTGGACAAGGTCGCCGAAGTCCCGGGCGCCCTCGGCTACAGCGAGGTCACCCTCGCGACCGGACACAAGGGCCTGCGCCCGGTGTCTCTCGACGGCGCGCCGGCCTCGGTCTCGGACATCGAGTACGGCAAGAGCGAGTACCCGTACCGAGGCGTCGAGTACGCCTACACCTACGGCCGCCCGGCCGCCGGCTCCCTCGCCGCGAGCTTCCTCGCCTACGTCGGCCAGGGCACCGGTGAGAACGTCATCCGCGCCCACGGCCACCTGCCGTGCTCGGCGACCCAGTCGACGGGGTTGTGCGCGGACGGCTGAGCGGTCCACCCCACCCCACCCCACCTCACCTCGGCTCCGGCGGCCGCTGCCTCGGCATGTTCGGCCGGCTGCCGCCGCCCGGTCCCGGCGGCTGCGGGAACCTGCCCTGGACGACGGTCCCCTCCTGCCGGCTCCCGGGGACCACCGCGGACTGGATGCCCAGCGGCCCCGCCCCGGTCCGGAACTCCACCATCCAGTCGGCGGTCTCCACCCGGACCAGTTCCGTCACGTCCTCCGAGAAGCGCCGCAGCACCCCCAGACACCGGTCCACGGCCTCGCTCGCCGTGCCCTCCGCGGGCCCCAGGAACTCCCGCACACCCTCCGACGCCCAGTCGAACTGGAGCACCTGAAGACGCCGCTGCACGGCCTGCGCCGTAGCGACGTCCCTCATCCAGCCGGAGGTCATCCCGAAGAACCGGTCCCCGGC
>NZ_JBXVPZ010000754.1:0-2793 GCF_057961495.1 Streptomyces sp. P5F9
GGGCTCGGCGGGCTGGGTCCATGGGTTTGGCCTCCGGTGTACGAGGGGTCCGAGCCCAGCGATGGCGTCGCCCGCGGAGCGCGGGTGCTCTGTCGGCTTATGGGCAGGGGGAGTTGAGTGGATTCGGTGCGTGACCGATGCCGCACTCAAGGTAGCTCGCAAGGTATTTCATTAACAACCTAATCGCTGAATCGGTGGACCAACTCCCATCGCCAGGGCAGACTTTGGACACGTCGACGAGGAGAGACGCGTGGGACTACGCACCACCATCAGCGAGCGCCAGCGGCGACTCGGCTTCGAGCTCAAACACCTGCGCGAACAGGCAGGGTTGGCGGGCGGTGAAGCAGCCGAGCGGATCGGCATGGGCCGCGTTCAGCTGAGCCAGATCGAGACGGGCAAGACCACCGTCCTGACCCCACGACTCCGGCAGCTCTGCGACCTCTACGGTTGTACAAATAAGGCACATGTCGAGGCTCTGGTCGCCATGTCCGAGGCGACCGGCAAGGGCTGGTGGAGCGCCTATAAGAAGCGCCGCAGCCTGGATGCGCTCAACACGGCCGAGCTGGAAGCGAGTTGCACGGCCCTTCGAATGCACCAGTCGATGTTGATTCCGGGGCTCTTCCAGACGGCCGACTACGCCCGAGCCATCTTCGCCACTCCCGGCCTGGGCTTTGAACGAAGCGAAGGCGCCCTGGAGTTCCGTATGGAGCGACAGCGGGTACTCACCCGCGAGAACCCGCCCTCTGTGCATGCGGTGATCCACGAGTCCGCTCTGCACCTGCGGTTCGGCGGAGTCAACGTGGTCCGAGAGCAGTTGCTGCACCTCATCGAACTGGCGCGGCTGCCCAACGTCACCATCCAGATCTATCCGTTCACCGCCCAGGCTCACCCCGCCCTCAGCGGCAACTTCGTCCACGCCGTCCCAGACGTTCCGGAGTTGGGCACCGTACTGCTCGAACTACCCCTCGGCCTCACATACTTGGGTGACAGGCAGAGCCTGGCCCGGTACGAAGCGCTGTTCCGGTACCTGTCGGAGAACGCCCTCGCCCCCGTCGACGTATCGTTGGCCCCAGAAACACACTCGGTGAAGGACTCGCTGGCACTCATCCAGCATGTGCTCTACACCCTCTAGGGAGGCCCCGATGACTGAACTCGCCTGGCAGAAGTCGACCTTCAGCGGCGGCCCCGAGGGCGAGTGCGTCTACGTCGCCACCGCTCCCGACAAAACGATCCGCCTCCGCGAGAGCGACACCCCGGACGTCACCCTCGCCACCGCCCCCGAGGGCCTCGCCGCCCTGCTGCGGCACCTCAAGCCCCGCGCCTGAGATCCGGCAAGGCACGTCGACTTCCCGAAAATTGGCCCCGCAGACCCTCACCGCTCACCACACTGTGACGCACGGGGGGTGACGTCATGGACGTACTGCTGGGGCTGACGCCGGACAGCGATGTGGATGGTGAGGAGGCCGCGCGGCTCGTGCCCCGGCTTCGGGCCGAGTTACGCGAACTCGACATCGACGCGCTGCACGTGCGCGTGCCGGTGCCTTCCGACGGCGTGCCGCCGGAAGGGGCCAAGGCCGTCGATCCGGTGACCGTCGGCGCCGTGGTGCTCGCCGTGAGCGCCCCCGGCGGGGTCCTCGCCTCGCTCGTCGAGACGCTGCGGGACTGGCTCGGCCGGCAGTCCGCCCGGCACCGTATCTCGGTGACGATCGACGGTGACACGATCGAGCTGGAGCAGGCGACCGCCGAGGAACGCCAGAAGCTGATCGACGAGTTCGTGCGCCGCCACCGGTCGGACGGTGATGAGTAGCCGTGGGACGCCGACTCGCCCTGCTGATCGCGACGTACGCGTACGAGGACGAGGGCCTGCGCCGACTGACCGCACCCGGTCACGACGCGGAGGCACTCGCCGAGGTGCTGCGCGACCCGGAGATCGCCGGGTTCGACGTCACCATCCTGGTCAACGAACCGCACCACCGGATCGGCAAGGCCGTCGGCGAGTTCTTCCGCGACCGGCGCCACGACGACCTCACTCTGCTCTACTTCACCGGTCACGGCCTCAAGGACGACGAGGGCCGACTCCACCTCGCCGCGGCCGACACCCGCCGCGACAACCTCAGGTTCACCTCACTTCCCGCCGAACAGATCGACGGGGCCATGAACGGGTCTCTGTCGCGACAGCAGGTCCTGATCCTCGACTGCTGCTACAGCGGTGCCTTCCCAGCCGCCCGGCTCGCCAAGGGCGACGCCGACGTGCACACCCTGGAACGGTTCCGTGGGCGCGGCCGTACGGTGCTCACCGCCTCGGACGCCACCCAGTACTCGTTCGAGGGCGACCAGGTGAGCGGCAGCGCCCCGCAGTCGGTCTTCACCCGCCATCTGGTGCAGGGCCTGCGCGACGGCACCGCCGACCTCGACAACGACGGCGACATCACGCTCGACGAGCTGTACACCTACGTCCACGACCAGGTCGTCGCCGAGATGCCGCAGCAACGGCCCAAGAAAAAGGACGACGTCGAGGGCCGTATCTTCATCGCCAGGAACATCAACTGGGCCCCGCCCGCCCTTGTGCAGCTCGCCCTGCGCAGCCCGATCGCCGAAGACCGGCTCGGTGCCGTGGATACGCTCGCGCACCTGTACCGGGTCGGCAACGAGACGGTGCGCAGACGCGTGGAGGAGGAACTCCGGCGCCTGACGGAGGACGACAGCCGAAGCGTGTCCGAGGCGGCGGCCTCGCACCTCCAGAAACGACCTGCCGTTCAGATACCCGCACCCTCACCCGCGAAGGCCCCACCC
>NZ_JBXVPZ010000755.1:0-2790 GCF_057961495.1 Streptomyces sp. P5F9
GTACGGGCGAGGGGTGTGCGCGGGGCGATTGAACGAGGTCGGGATGAACAGGCTTCCACGCGGGGCGAGTTGAGCGGGACGGTTCCCGTCGTCCCCTGGTTGCGTGACGCCACGCATGTCCTGGTCGCCGACGACCGGCGCGAGTTGTGGCTGACCCCGGTCACGGAGGCCGCGCGCGTGGAGGCGGTCGAGCTGACGGCGCCTTGGTCGGCGGGGCGACTGACACTCGACGGGGCATCGGCGGAGCGGCTCGGGTCCTACGCCCGCTCCTCGGACTCGCCCCCAACTCCCGCCCCCCACACCGACGTTCTGGCCAGCGCGCGCACTGCCTTCGCCGGGCTGCAGGCCGGGGTGTGTGCCGGTTCGCTCGCTCGGGCTGTGGCGCATGTGAATACCCGGGAGCAGTTCGGGCGCCCGCTGGCGACGCGGCAGGCGGTTCAACTCCGGGCTGCCGACGCGCACATGGACATCGAGGCGATACGGGTGACGGCATACGAGGCGGCCTGGCGGCGGGATGCGGGGCTGCCGTACGCCACGCACGCGCTGACCGCCGCCTGGTGGGCGTCCGAGGCGGGCCAGCGTGTCGTCCACACGGGTCAGCATCTGCACGGCGGGGCGGGAGCGGACCTGGACCATCCGGTGCACCGGCACTTCCTCTGGGGGCGGCAGTTGGACGCGTATCTGGGTGGTGGGGGCGAAGTGCTGCAAGAACTGGGGGAGTTGATCGTGAGCGAGGAGGTGCAGCCATGAAGGCAGGTGAAGAGTTGCCTCCGCTGGAGATCCAGATCACCCGCACCCTGATCGTCGCCGGAGCCGTCGCCTCCCGGGACTACCAGGACGTGCACCACGACGCGGAGTCGGCGCGGCAGAAGGGCTCCCCCGACATCTTCATGAACATCCTGACGACGAACGGGTTGGTCGGCCGTTACATAACGGACCACTTCGGACCAGAGGCGATCCTCCGCAAGGTGGCCATACGGCTCGGCGTCCCCAACTACCCGGGCGACACGATGGTGTTGACCGGCACGGTCGAGGAGACGGACGGCGACACCGCGACGGTGCGGGTGCTCGGGGCGAACGGCATCGGCAGGCATGTGACCGGCACGGTCACGGTCACCCTGCCGAGGACGAGGGAGGCCGGGAAATGAGCATCCGTACCCGCGACACCCTCGGTGGGCAGGCGGCGATCGCCGGGATCGGGGCGACGG
The DNA here is from genome assembly GCF_057961495.1 of Streptomyces sp. P5F9. Lineage (NCBI taxonomy): Bacteria > Bacillati > Actinomycetota > Actinomycetes > Kitasatosporales > Streptomycetaceae > Streptomyces > Streptomyces sp. P5F9. The sequence continues at coordinate 1,209 of NZ_JBXVPZ010000755.1, forward strand.
AGTTCTCCAAGGACTCGGGGCGCAGTGAGCTGCGGCTGGCCGTGGAGGCGGTGCGGGCCGCGTTGGACGACGCGGGGCTGACGCCGGCGGACGTGGACGGGATGGTCACGTTCACGATGGACACCAACCCGGAGATCACCGTGGCCCAGGCCTGCGGGATCGGTGAGCTGTCCTTCTTCTCCCGGGTCCACTACGGCGGCGGAGCGGCCTGCGCGACCGTCCAGCAGGCGGCGCTCGCGGTGGCGGCGGGGATCGCGGAGGTGGTGGTCTGCTACCGCGCGTTCAACGAGCGGTCGGGGCGCAGATTCGGCTCGGGGGTGACGTACCGGGAGCCGTCGGCGGAGGGCGCGGCGCTGGGCTGGTCGCTGCCGTTCGGGCTGCTCACGCCGGCGTCGTGGGTGGCGATGGTGGCGCAGCGGTATCTGCACACGTACGGGCTGACACCGGAGGTGTTCGGGCAGGTGGCGGTGGTGGACCGCAAGTACGCGGCGACGAACCCGGCGGCGTACTTCCACGGCAGACCGATCACGCTCGCCGAGCACGCGGCGTCGCGGTGGATCGTGGAGCCGTTGCGGTTGCTGGACTGCTGCCAGGAGACGGACGGGGCCCAGGCGATCGTCGTCACGTCGGTGGAGCGGGCCCGCGACCTGCGGCGTCCGCCCGCGGTCATAGCGGCGGCGGCGCAGGGGGCCGGGCGGGCGCAGGAGCAGATGACCAGTTTCTACCGTGACGATCTGACCGGCCTGCCGGAGATGGGCGTGGTCGCGCGGCAGTTGTGGCGGACGGCGGGGCTGGGTCCTGAGGACATGGACGTGGCGATCCTGTACGACCACTTCACGCCGTTCGTACTGATGCAGCTGGAGGAGTTCGGGTTCTGCGGGAAGGGGGAGGCGGCGGAGTTCGTGGCCGAGGAAGGGCTGCCGATCAACACGCACGGGGGACAGCTCGGGGAGGCGTATCTGCACGGGATGAACGGGATCGCGGAAGGGGTCCGCCAGCTGCGCGGCACCGCCGTGAACCAGATACCGGGCGCCGGGCGGGTCCTGGTGACCGCCGGGACGGGGGTGCCGACATCGGGCCTGGTGCTCACGGACCTTGCGACGCCTGCGATCTAGACCGTCTCGGCGGCGGTTCCGGCCGCGCTTGCGGCGCCTGTGCCCTCGGCCTCGGCAGTCTCGGCAGCACCTCCTGCCGCCTTCGCGGCGCTTGTGACCCCGGAGTCTCCGTAGCACCTCCTGCCGCGCCGACGGCGCCGGCGATCCCGGCCGCCTTCGCAGCAGCGTCTGTTGCCCTTTTGGCGCCGGTGACCTTCACCGCCCTCGCGGCTCCGGCTGCCCTCACGACCCCGGGCAGCTTCACGGCCCCGGGCAGCTTCACGACCGCGGGCACCTTCACGGCCCCGGGCACCTTCACGGCCCCGGGCACCCTCACGACCCAGGCGCCTTCGCGGCAGCCCCTACGGCCCTTGCAGTCCAGGCGACTTCTGCCGCCCTCGCGGCTCCGGCCGCCCTCACGACCCCGGACAACCACACGCCCCCGCCGCCTTCGCAGCAGCCCCGGTGATCTCCACCCGCCTCACAGC
>NZ_JBXVPZ010000756.1:0-2785 GCF_057961495.1 Streptomyces sp. P5F9
CCTGAAGGCCGGGTGGGCGGGCCGGTGTCACGAGGTGCCCGCGCGATTCGGTCCCGGTGGGCGCCGGTGAGGGGCGTGGCGGACTCAACAGGCCGCAGGCCGGGCGCCGTCGCGGACTTTCACCGGCACCGCATGCCCTCAGTTCCTCCCCGCTCCCCGGTACACGTCCAACTCCCCGTCCAGCTCGACCGCCAGGACCGTCGCAGACTCGTCCACGTCGGCCACGCCCGGGGCGTCGATCCACGTCACACCGGGCACATCACCGAGTCCGCCGATCACTTCGTGGCCGAGTTCGGCACCGGTGCCGAGGACCGTGACGCGCTTGACGGGCGTACGCAGGCCGCGCACCGACACCGACTCACGCGGCGGATCGAAGCACACCAGATACAGCGTGCGGCGGTCGGCGGAGAGGGTGCTGGGGCCGTAGTGGTGCCCGGCGGGCAGACCGGCGACCGTGCCGTACACGGCCTCGGAGTGCCGGACGATCCACGCGCCCAGCCCCTCAAGTCGCTCCGTCTGCGCGGGCGTTATCGTCCCGTCCTCCCTCGGGCCCACGTCGAGCAGCAGATTGCCGCCCATCCCGATCGTCTCCGTGAAGTAACGCACCAGCTGCCGCACCGACTTGTGGTGCTCGTCCCCGTGCTGGAAACCCCACGAGTCGTTGACCGTCAGGCACAACTCCCAAGGCCCGTCCGGCGCTTGCAACGGCACCCCCTGCTCGGGCGTCGCGTAGTCGCCGTAGCCGAGCATGCGGGCGTTGAGGACGGTGTCGGGGTTCCCGGCGAGGATCAGCTCCGCCAACCCCCGCATGCCCCACTGTTCTTCGCTGCGCTCCCACTCGCCGTCGAACCACAGCAGGTCGGGCCGGAAGCGGTCGACCAACTCGCCGACCTGGCCGTCGCGGTAGGCGAGGTAGCGCGCCCAGGCGGCCGGGTCCTCGTGGCCGGGCCGTGCGGAGGCGTAGGGGTTGGTGCGGACCTCCTCGTCGGGCGGTTGCGGGTGCACCGTGCTGGCGTAGTCGGGGTGGTTCCAGTCGGAATGGGAGTAGTACAGGCCGACATTGAGGCCCTCCGCGCGCAGCGCCTCCGCGTACGGCCCGATCAGATCGCGGCCGGCCGGGGTGCGGCGGACCACGTCCAGGTCGCCGTGGGCCGAGTCCCACAGGGCCACGCCGTCGTGGTGACGGGCGGTCAGCACCGCGTACTTGGCACCCGCCCGCGCGAACAGCCGTGCCCAGGCCCGCGGTTCGTAGCGTGCGGCGGTGAACCCGTCGAGCTGCCGCATGTACTGGTCGTGCGGGACCTGGCCCGAGTAGAAGGACCAGGACTCCGGCACACCGTCGACGGCGTAGATCCCGTAGTGGACGAAGATGCCCAACTTGGCATCGCGGAACCAGGGTTGCATCGGCATACCGCCAAGCTAGGGCGGCCGGCGCAGGGGGCGCGTGGGCGGTGATCACCACTGGTGGTCGATTCTCACCATCGGCGTTGCGCTGCGTAGGCCTTCGGCGCGACTGAGGAGCCAGGACGTCATCTGCGTGACGACGTTTGCCCTGGCCCCGAGGTCGGCTGCCTACCGCTCCTCGGCCGAGCCGCCACCGTCACTCGGCGGATCGGCATGATCGCTGTCGGTCGGCGGCGCGGGGCGCAGTGCCTTCGTCGCGTCCCTCAGCCGGCCGAACGTCCGCTGGAACGGGGACCCGCCCGGCTGAGACGGCGCCCCGGGCACGGAGACTCCGGCCGAATCGCGCAGCGCGGCCAACGCCTCGTTGGCCCGGTCCGCGGACTCCCGGTACAGGTCGCGGGACTTCGTCATCGCTTCGAGCGCCTCGGCGTACATGGCCACGAGCCTGCGCTCGCGGGCCAGTTCCTCCTCCATCGTCATCAGCTTCCACTGCTCGCGCAGCGCGGTGACGGCTTCCTGGCCGCCGTCCGGCAGGGGGCGCGCGGAGGCGGCGTAGCGGCAGAGGACGTCCACGAGTTCGGTGGGCTCGGAGCCGTCGAGGAAGACGCTGCGCACCGAGAACTCGCGCACGTCGTAGGAGGGAGCCACCGGGCTGGTCGGCAGCACCACGGCACCGCCGCGCGGCACCTGGAAGTCGAACTCGCGCAGCAACGCCCAGTTGACGGACCGTAGTTGATCCGGTGTGGCCCGGTGCTCCACCACGCGGTGCCGGAGGCTCGCCGGCAGCAGCCGGGCCAGGGGCAGCCGACCGTGCGCGTCCGGGGTCATGGCCTCGTGCACGACGACGTGGATGCTCCAGCCGTCCTGCGCACAGCTGCGGAACAGGCGCCGCAGCTCCTTCTCGTCGGAAGGCAGCGGATTGACCTGACCGAAGCGCAGCCCGGGGACCGCCACATGGTCCCAGTCGGCGTCGCCGTTCCCGGGGTCCTCGGGCCAGAACATGGTCGCGGGGGAGGGCCACCGGGGATCCCAGACCCGCTCGGCCTCCGCGACCAGCACCCACTCCCGCCCCTCCGCCGTAACAGAGGCGGCAGAGGCCGAACCCGGTTCCGGAGCAGGCGGGAACGTCAGCCGCGCCCGCACGGTCACCCTCCCCTCCACCCGCCACCGCGCCTCGAAGACCTGCTCGGGCGGATCCTCGTGCTGGTCCTCGTCGGGTTCCAGGTGGTCGTCGATGACCTCGCGGTCCTTGAGCCGTTGCAGCTGGCGCCGTACGACATCCGCGGCGTCGGCGGACCCGACGTGGCGGCCGCGAGCCAGCCACACCGTGTGGGGGATCGTGGGCGGAGCTGTGGAGGAGCTGTCTCTTATACACATCTGA
>NZ_JBXVPZ010000757.1:0-2767 GCF_057961495.1 Streptomyces sp. P5F9
GGGGAGTGGCATGGGGCCGAACGTATAGCGGGGGTTCGCCAACGCTGCGCCATGCACCGGTCAACATTCCGTCAACGAAGGGTAGTTGCCGGTCAAGGTCAGGGGGTGACGTCCGCTGAACCTTCCGCGCCATCCGGTACTTCGGCGAACAGTTCCTCCGCGTGCTCGACCGTGCCGGCGCGGTCGAGCCAGTCGTTGAGGCGGTCGAGGTCGGTGCAGGCGGTGATGCGCTCGCGGAGATCGTGGGAGACGGCCAACCCACGGACTTCCAGGACGCGCAGGACTCCCTTGGCTTCACCTTGGGCCTTGCCTACGGCCTCGCCCTCGGCCTGACCTTCGAGATAGGCCCTCTCCATGAGGTGGCCCCGGCCGGGGAAGTAGTTGACGAAACCCATGATGCTCCTCCATTTGTCTCCGGCGGGGGTCTCCCCGAGGGTGACGTCCAGGAATTGGTAGATGTAGTCGGAGGCGTCTGCGTCCATGCCCGTCAGGGCGTGGTCCAGTGCGTCCAGTATGGCGTCGCAGTCGCGGTTGTTGGCGTGTGTCAGGGCGGAGAACGCGGCCAGCGCGGGATTTCTGGCGGCGGTCCTCGCGTCCGTGATCATCGGGAGGTTGTCCGGTCCGACGACGAGGGGCCACGTTCGCTGGACGGTCCAGCCGCGTGTGCCGCAGTCGAACGGGCCGGCCGCCCACTTGGCCGTGGCCCGGTCTCGGCAGAGCACGAGCAGCAGGACCGGCAGCTTGTACTTCGACTGCAGGTAGGCGACGTAGTACGGCCAGCTCGCCTCCTTCCTGTCATCCCGCCGTTCCTGCGACTCGACGGCGAGCAGGAAGTCCTCCCCGTCCGACGGACAGATCCGCAGCGCGGTGTCGATGTGCCGTGCGATCGGCCGGGTCTCCGTCACGTCGGAGGTGATCGCGTAGACCGCCGCCTTCTCGGGTAACGCGATGCCCAGCACGCCGAAAACGGGCGTGAGGATCTCGGGCCGCTCCTGGAAGATGCGGTGCATGCCCTCGTGAGCTGATGTGACCATGTGCGCAACCTAGGTGGATCAAGGACCGGGTTGTCCGGCCGATTCGAGGACGTTCACTCTTTCGAGGGGCGAAGGAACGTTCAGGCCGAGCGGCCCAGTTCGCACCAGACGTACTTGCCCCGGTGACCGTTCCTGGACAGGGGCTGCCAGCCCCAGAGGTCGGCGCAGGCCCTGACCAGGGCGAGGCCGCGGCCCTCCTCCAGATCGGTGATCGCGGTCAACTCACGTGGTGGCTGCGGGGGTTCGGGGTTCGCGTCCCAGGCGCCGATACGGAGGACGCCGGGCGCCCAGGAGACTCGCAGGGCGGCGGGCCCTTCCGTGTGGCGAACGGCGTTGCCCACCAGCTCCGTTGCGAGGAGTTCGGCGGTGTCGACCAGGCCGATCAGTCCGTGCATCGTGAGGATCAGGCGGAGGGTGCGGCGGCAGACGGTGACTGAGCGGGGGTCGTTGGGGATGTTGAGGGAGTACTCCCAAGGCGCGGGGTGTTCGGTTTCGGGCATGCGTGAACTCCGTATGTGAGGTGGGGAGTTGATGTCCGGGGGCGGTGGCAGTGCCGCAGCCGTCATGGCAGGACGGAGTGGTGCGCTTCCGGTCACCCCGTGTTCCGCAACGTGTACGGCGCATCACTGACGGTAGGGTCCAATGTTGGTCCAACGCAAGCTGTTGCCGTAATCTGCCCACGAACGGGGCACCGTCCCGAGGCTGTTGAGGAACGAGAGGGAATCCATGCCGCGGAGACATCAGCCCACCGCGCGACAGGCACGCCTAGGTGCCGAACTGCGGAAACTGCGCGAGGCAGCCGGGTTCACGGGACGCGAAGCAGCGGCGGCGCTGGGAACCGACGCAGGGCGACTGAGTCAGATCGAGTCCGGCGTGGCCGGGGTCAGCGAGGACACTGTGCGCCGGCTTGCCGCCAATTTCGCCTGTGCGGACGGCGAATTGGTCGGCGCGCTCGTAGCCATGGCGACAGACCGCACGAACGGCTGGTGGGAGGAGTACCGAGGCGTTCTTCCCAGCGCCTACTGCGACCTCGCCGAGCTGGATCACCACGCGACGTTCCGTCACGACGTGGCTGTCATCCACGTACCCGGGCTCTTCCAGACCGAGGCCTACGCACGAGACCTCTTCTCGTACATGAACCCGGAGTTCCCCGAGAGCGAGTTGGACCACCGAGTGGCCCACAGGATGAAGCGGAAGGTCATCATCGAGGGCCTCGACCCCATCCCGTACGAGACCGTGATCCACGAAGCGGCGCTCCGTATCAAGGTGGCCGGCCGGACCGCCTTCCGCGCTCAACTGGCCCGCATCCTGGAGCTGTCGGAAGCCGAACACGTCACAGTCCGGGTCATCCCCTTCGAACTGGACGCCTTCGCGGGAGCCGGCGGTGCGATGGTGCACCTGGGCGGGGCGGTACCCCGCCTGGACACCGTGGTACGTGACGCTCCGCACGGCACCGCGTTCCTCGACTCCGAGGCCCAACTGGAGCACTTTCGAAAGCTCTTCCGTAAAGTGAAAGGCGAGTCGCTCGACCCAGCGCAGTCACGTGACCTCATTCACCAGTTGGCCAAGAATCTGTGAGGAAGAGCCATGATCACCCCCGCTCAGTGGCAGAAGTCATCCTTCTCCGGCGGCGGTGAAGGCAACGACTGCGTCGAACTCGCCTGTGGTGACACCTCGTTGCTCCTCCGTGAGAGCGACGACCCCGCCCGAATACTCCCCCTCACCCCCATCAC
>NZ_JBXVPZ010000758.1:0-2766 GCF_057961495.1 Streptomyces sp. P5F9
CGTCAAGCCCCCGCACCACAAGAGAAGGACACTGCACCTGAGCCAGTTCCTCCCAGTGCGCGTCGTACACCCACGTCTCCCGCGACTTCAGCATCTGCTCGGGCTCGAACACCGGCCGCCACCCGTCGGCGGACTCGTGCATGACCTCGGCGTAGAACTCCCCCCGAGAGGGATTCGGCCGCTCCACCCACGGGTCGTCCTCGCCGAACCACTTACGGACATCCGCGAGCGTGGCGAAGGGAACGGGCCAGGACTCGAACCAGTCGGCCCACTCCCGCTGCGAGGCCGCGCCCAGCGCGGACGCCCGCATGTCGCAGATGATCAACCCCCGCACCAGATCGGGCCGTTTCGCCGCGAGCTGCCACGCGGTGAGCGCGCCCATCGCGTGGCCGATGAGGACGACCGGAGCGAGCCGCAACTGCTCCAGCGCGGCCTCCGCGTCCTCGACGTAGGCCTCGCGGGTGAAGGCCGCCCGGGGCGGCTTGTCGCTCTGGCCGTGGCCGCGCTGGTCGAGGGCGACAGCGCGGTGCCGTTCGGAGAGCCAGCGGGCGGTGGACGCCCAGTGCGAGGCGCGGCCCATCAGGCCGTGCAGTAACAGAACTCCGGGTGCCCGCTCGATCTCCCCCGACTTGGGAGGGTCCGCGAACTCCCATGCGGCCAGGCGTACGCCGCCTGCTCCGGTCACGTCGATGCGCCGCGCCATCGGTCCTGGCACCCCCCTAGCCACGCTCTGCCGCTTGTGCCGTTCGTTCTTGCTGCTGTCTCTTCTCTTGCTCGTCTCTTCCTACAGGTCACGCCCCGCGCGTTTCATCACCCACAGGTTATCGAATACAGATTCGAAAATGCGGTCCCCGGCCGCAACACCCCTCGTTCGAGTGACCCGGCTCAAGGAATGATCGCCGCCGTCGAGGGGAGATCTTCACCGGGAGGCGGACCGCTCGGGGAAACCGGTCCGAAGGGGATGACCTTGAGAGCTCGGGGCTCCGGGTCAGCACAGGGGAGGACAGGCCCCGGCGCCGCACGGCGCCGGGGCCTTCTCCACGTCTGCGGCACATCCTCCCGCCCCCTCACGGTCATATGCCTCACGCGACAGCCTGGCACGCGAAGCGTCCCCGCGCTGCGATTCAGCGCACTGAATCTTGGAATCTCCGCGACCGGCGGAACGCCACAACTACCTCTCCAGCCCGACGAGTTGACGGCCCCGCCGGGCAAAGGGCGTGGTCAGCGCTTGGCCACGAACACGTGCGAGGCGATCTCCGACTCCAGCTCGGCCGCCTCGCCGCCGCTGCCCACCAGCACCCCGCCCGCCGACTCCGTCACACTCACCACCGAGCCGGGCTGCACGCCCGCGCGGCGCAGCGTGTACATCAGCTGCGCGTCCGTCTGGATGGGCTCGCCGATCCGCCGTACGACGACGGTCTTGCCGTCCACACCCGGGTCGAGGTCGGCCAGCGACACCATGCCCTCGTCCAGGAACGGGTCGGCCCCGTCCTTCTCGCCCAGCTCTTCGAGCCCGGGGATCGGATTGCCGTACGGCGACTCCGTGGGGTGGCGCAGCAGCTCAAGGACGCGGCGCTCCACGGCCTCGCTCATCACGTGCTCCCAGCGGCAGGCCTCGGCGTGCACCTGCTCCCACTCCAGGCCGATCACGTCGACGAGCAGACACTCGGCGAGCCGGTGCTTGCGCATCACGCGTGTGGCGAGCCGACGGCCCTCGTCGGTCAGCTCCAGATGGCGGTCGCTGGCCACGGCCACCAGGCCGTCGCGCTCCATGCGCGCCACCGTCTGGCTCACCGTGGGCCCGCTCTGGTCGAGCCGCTCGGCGATGCGGGCGCGCATGGGGACCACACCTTCCTCCTCAAGCTCAAGGATGGTGCGGAGATACATCTCCGTGGTGTCGATCAGTCCGGACATACGTGCCCCTCGATTACCTCTGCCCGAAGCTCGACGGCTCCGCGGCGCGTGCGCTGGCCCTGGACTCAATTCTGACGCATACCACTGACAACCGTGCCGCGCCGCTGAAACCAGCCGGTTACGACCACCTGTGGACCCCTGCGCGGCGGCCCGCCACCCGGGTTCCCCGGCCTTGCCCGCCGTATTGACAGCGCACTGGTCCAGACCGCACGGTGATCCGCGACACAGCCGCATGGCAACCGTACCGAAGGGGCTTCCGCATGAGCGACCGTACGCCGGCCGGCCAGTTCTTCGACGCCGCGATCACCCTCCTCCAGCGGGTCCGCGACGAAGAGGCCGAGCCCGTCCGGGCGGCCGGCACGCTCCTCGCGGACACCGTCGCCGACGGCGGGCGCCTCTTCGCCTTCGGTGCCGGACACTCCTCCCTCGCGGCTCAGGACGTCGTCTACCGCGCGGGCGGGCTCGCCCTGATGAACCTGCTCACCGTCCCCGGAGTCGTCGGCGTCGACGTCATGCCGGCCACGCTGGGCTCCGCCCTGGAGCGCGTCGACGGCCTCGCCAGCGTCGTCCTGGAGACGTCACCGCTGCGCTCCGGAGACGCCCTGGTGATCATCTCGCTGTCCGGGCGCAACGCGCTCCCCGTGGAGATGGCCATGAAGGCCCGCTCCCTCGGCGTCCGGGTCATCGGCGTGACGTCGGTGGCGTACGCCTCGGAGACGACGTCACGGCACGTCTCCGGGACATACCTGAAGGACCACTGCGACGTCGTCCTCGACTCGAAGATCGCGATCGGCGACGCGGAGCGGGCGGCGCGGTGCAGTTGCTGGGCGCGGAAGCGCAGCAACGAGGCCT
>NZ_JBXVPZ010000759.1:0-2757 GCF_057961495.1 Streptomyces sp. P5F9
GGGTGGGGTTCGTGGCGACGTATTTCCTGGGGCTGGTCGGCGTGAGTGAGGCAAGTAGGACAAAGTGGAGTAAGGCCGGGTGACGCTTTCCGGGCATGATCGTTTCCCGGCCATGAAGAAGACCCTCACGGCCGTGGCCCTCGTGGCCGCCGCCCTCGCCATGGCCACCCCGGCTCACGCGGACAACGACTCCAACTTCGGCTCGGGGGTGAACCCGGCGAACAACTGGAACTTCACCGCCGCCGCGACGTGCCTCCAGGAAGTGGCCGTGGTCCCCGTCCTCGGCGACTGGGTCGGCGACCATGCCAACAACTGCTCCAACGGCAACGTCATCGACCACTCCGGCCGCTGACCGACCCGCCCCACCCCGCCCCGACACCGGCGCCGGAAGCTCCCGTACGGGAACTCCCGGCGCCGTAGCGCTACTTGGGCCGGGGTCCCAGAGGTGCGCGCCACCGCAGCGTGTACCGCCAGAACAGCCGCCGCCGCAGCCGGGCACCCGGCAGGATGCGCACCGCTTCGCGGCGGATCTCGGCGAAGGTCAACTCCGGTGGCCGAGTGACCGCGGTCATGGCCACCGGGCGGGACACGGCCCTGCGGCCCCGGTTCTTCACCCAGCCCATGACGAGGTTCAGGGGGATCGAGGGGACACCGATCAGATGGTCGACGAAGGTCTCCTCGCGGGCGCAGCCGACCACGACGAGGGTTCCGCCCGGGGCGAGTTGGTCGCGGAAGCGGGTCAGCGTCTCGGTGAAGGGGAGGTGGTGGAGGGCGGCGACGCAGGTGATGACGTCGTAGGGGCCGGCGGGGATTCCGTCCCGGGCGTCGGCGACAGTGAAGACCACGGGGACACCGGGCGGGGTCAACTCCCTTGCCCGGGCGATGATTTGGGGATCGGAGTCGATGCCCTCCACCCCACCCGCACTCCTCGCGGCAAGCAGCCGCACCAGGTCACCGCTCCCACAACCCACATCCAGGGCTCGCCCGAGCCTGCGGGGCAACTGCCGTAGCAGCCACGGGTGGTAGTGGGCGTTGTGGCTCCAGGGGTGGGCGGAGTTGAAGGATGCGAGGGCGCGGAGGAGGCGGGGCGGTATCACGGCCATGGGACCAGTCGATCACGCGTCCCGCTCAGGGCAGGCGGGCTTCACGGTTCCGCTCCCGGACCCTTGCCCGCAGTACCTCCTCCTGCCCGGCGGGCCCCGTCGACTCCGGTGGGCAGTCCCACTCCCGGCCCCCGCCGACCGGCCTCAACTGCACGTTCCCGCCCACGTGTCCCATCACTTCGCCGACCCGCCCGTCCCGTACGTCCACGGCATACGCCCCGACCGGGGGCCGTTCGCCGCGCAGCACGGACGCGAGCTTCTCGGCGGTACGGACGTTGCAACGCCCCAGCATGACCAGCGCGAACTTCTCGTCGCTCGCACCTGTCACCGGGTCCACGCGCAGGGACGGCAGGACGACCCCCACACCGGTGAGCGCCTCCTGGAGCGAAGCGACGATTTCTTCCGTCGACCGCAGCATTCCTTACCTCCACACAGAGTTTGCTGTTCGCAACACAGCGTGGCGACAACGTGTCTAACCTGGCCATACGGGGAGTCCCAACAAACTCGGGTGTCAGGACAGGGAGTTGCTGTGGCAGGACAGAAAGACCTCGACCCGTCGTCGTCACCGCGAGCCTTGCTCGGCGCCGAACTCCGACACGCCCGCGAGAAAGCGGGGCTCAGCCAGGACGAGTTGGGGCAACGGCTGTTCGTGAGCGGGTCGTTCATCGGGCAGTTGGAGGCGGGGACGCGGCGGATGTTGCCGGAGTATGCGCGGATGCTGGACGTGGAGTTGGGGACGGGGGACTTCTTCGCGCGGAACTGTGGAGCGGCGGCGAAGTCCCAGTACCCCGAGCACTTCGCGGAGGCGGCGGAGGCGGAAGCAACGGCGACGGAGATCAGGGAGTACGCGCCGCTGTTGATTCCCGGGTTGCTTCAAACAGCGGCCTACGCACGGGCGGTGTGCCGCGCCTATCAGCCCACGGCTCCGGACGAGGCGATCGAGGAGCTGGTGACGGCCCGCATCGAACGGACCCACATCCTCGACGACCCAACACAACCGTTGTTGTGGGCGATCGTCGACGAAGCGGCGCTTCGCCGGGTGACGGGCGGACCCGAGGTGATGGCGGCAGTACTGAGCCATATCGTCGGCCTGATCCGCCGAAGCCGAATCATCGTTCAGGTGATGCCGTTTATGGCAGGAGCGCACCCGGCGATGGAGGGCTCCATCAAGCTGATGGACTTCGACGACGCCCCTCCGCTGGTGTACTTCGAAGGTGTCGGCACCGGACGCCTGGAAGACGACCCGACCACCGTCAGGCAGCATCGACGCACCTATGAATTCCTCGCGGCCTGCGCCCTCCCTCCAGAGAACTCCCTGGCCCTGATCGAAGCGATGGCGCAGGATTACGCGCATGAGGAACAACCCTGAGTACAACCTGGACACGGCTACCTGGCACAGGTCCAGCTACAGCGGAGGCAGCGGAGGCAACTGCCTCGAAGTAGCCCGCTGGCGTAAGTCGACGCACAGCGGCGGCAGCGGCGACAACTGCCTGGAAGTCGCCGACGGCCACCCCGCCCTCGTCCCCGTCCGGGACTCCAAGAACCCCCTCGGACCGAAACTCGTCTTCCGGGCCGACGCATGGTCGTCCTTCGTCGACGACCTCAAGTAAGCCCACCAACAGCTAACCCCGACCCAACCACCCGCACCCCTCAC